>JABDBG010000009.1 GCA_013288745.1 Bacteroidota bacterium | reverse complement strand
ACAACTTTTGCAGCTGATCTTAACAACACACAATCTTCTTCTCTTAGCGGTGGAGCAGCAGCAGCTGGTGTAGTTTTATTAGTAGCATTTTTAGTAGTTCCTACTATCAAAGCTAACGATAAGATCGCTCACTAAGATATAACGAGACTAGTGCTTATAAGTTCATCTTATAAGACACATAAGACAAAATCATAAAAGAGACTGTTCCCAGCCTATTTTATGATTTTTTTGTTTTTAGACCACTCTGAAAACGATAAAATAAAGGGAAACTACTTTGTAGTAAAATAAGCAATTGCCAACGCATAGCCTTTGAGACCCAACCCTGAAATTACGCCAACACTTTTGCCTGATACATGAGAAATCTTCCTGAATTCTTCCCTACCGAATATATTGGAGATATGCACTTCGATCACGGGTGTTTTTATTGCGGCAATGGCATCGCCAATAGCCACCGAAGTATGTGTGTAAGCTGCAGGATTTAAAACAATGCCTTCATACGCTGCAGAAGTTCCTATCCTTTGGATCTCATTCACTAATTCACCTTCTACATTGCTTTGAAAATAAGATAGCTCAACAGCGGGAAATTCCTGTTGTAAGGTCTCCAGGTATTTATCAAAACTTTGATTACCGTAAACGTCTACTTCTCTTGTACCAAGAAGATTCAAATTAGGACCGTTGATGATAGCTATTTTCATAATTCAAATATCAAATAACAAAAGACAAATTCCAAATCCTAAAATACAAAATCCCAAAACTTGAGTCTTGGGATTTGTTTTATTGTTTTTTGGGTTTTATATACCTATCTTTTATTTTTTTTGATCATTGTAATGAAATCATCGAACAAATAGCGACTATCGTGTGGGCCGGGAGTTGCTTCGGGATGGTATTGAACTGAGAATGCCGGTTTATTTTTTACACGGATACCTTCGATAGATTCATCATTCAGGTTCAAATGCGTTATTTCAACATCTTTGGAAGCACGTACTGCTTTAGGATCTACGCCAAAACCATGGTTTTGTGTAGTAATCTCGCTCTTACCTGTGATCAAATTTTTAACCGGATGGTTCAACCCTCTATGGCCATGGTGCATTTTAAAAGTCGGGATATCATTCGCCAATGCTAATAATTGATGTCCCAAACAAATACCAAACAATGGAATATTTGCAGCCAATACATCCTTTACTGTTTTGATGGCAAAATCAATTGGCTCAGGATCTCCAGGACCATTGCTGATGAAATAACCATCAGGCTTAAATTCCTGTAGTTCTTTAAAAGAAGTTTTTGCGTTGTGTACTTTTACATAAGCACCTCTTTCAACCAGACAGGTTAGGATATTTTTCTTTACACCACAATCCAATACTGCCACTCTTATATCACTTGCAGGATCTCCTAAAAAATAAGCTTCTTTAGTTGATACAACAGAAGCCAATTCTAACCCCGCCATTGACGGCACTTTGGCCAGCTCTGCTTTTAATTTTTCTACATCTGTATTATCAGAAGAGATGATACAATTCATCGCGCCTTGCGTGCGCACATGTTCTACCAATGCTCTTGTATCAACATCATCGATCGCGATAACATTTTGATCTTCGAAGTACTGCTGTAAAGAACCGTCGGCCATATAACGGCTATAAGGCTCTTCTAAATTTCTACCGATCACTCCCTTTACTTTAACGCTATCACTTTCAACATCTGCGGCTTTTACACCGTAGTTACCAACGTGCACATTGTTCATGATCAATACCTGGCCATAATAACTTGGATAAGTGAATACTTCCTGGTATCCCGTCATGCCGGTGTTGAAACAAATTTCGCCTGTTGTTGTACCCGTTTTACCAAAGGCTTTACCGTAAAAAACAGTCCCGTCTTGTAGTATTAGTATTGCTTGTTTTTTGGAAGGAGTTGCTGACATTTTTATAAAAGAGTTTTGCAAAGAAAAGAATTCGGTCAATTATAATACAATTATTTTTTTCACATTTTGAACAGACGATCATTCCCTTTCGGTAGGTCTCAAAAAAAGGCTCCGAATGAACCGGAGCCTTATATTTAAAATTAATTCGTCATTATTTTTTTGTTGGTTTTTCTTTAGCAACTTTAGCCGGTTTTTCAGCAGTTGCTGCAGTTGTTGTTTCTTCAGTAGCCTCTGTTGTTTCATCAGCTTTTTTCTTAGCGCCACCTGCACGTCTTGTCTTTTTAACAGGTTCTTCAGCAGCAGCTTTAGATATTCCTTTACCGTATATTTCGTTGAAATCAACTAATTCGATCATAGCTATTTCCGCATTATCACCAATTCTCGCACCTAATTTGATGATACGAGTGTAACCACCCGGACGACCAGCAACTTTAGGAGCTACTACTGTAAATAATTCTTTTACTGCAGCTTTATCGTTCAAATAACTAAATACCAAACGGTGATTGTGCATGATAGACTCTTTCGTTTCAGTCTTCTTTGTCTTAGTGATCAAAGGTTCGATGAAAGTACGTAGTGCTTTTGCCTTTGCTACTGTAGTAGTAATTCTTTTAAAAGTAATTAACTGAATAGCTAAGTTGCTTAATAGTGCTTTTCTGTGAGAAGCCGTTCTGCTTAAATTGTTCTGTTTGTCTCCGTGACGCATGACTTGTTGTTTTAAACCCTATACCGTGTCAGGAATTATAAGGTGATTATGAAATTCCAAATCCCAGTAAAACAAATTCCAGTTTTGGGCTTTGCTTCCTTGTTTTTTGGATTTTGTTTTAATTTATTCGTCGTCTAATTTTAATTTGCTTAGATCCATACCGAAGCCTAATCCTCTTTCGTGTAAAACCTGTTCGATCTCACTTAAAGATTTTTGACCGAAGTTTCTGAATTTCATTAGGTCTTCTTGTTCGTACTGAACCAGTTCGCTTAATGAATTGATCTTCGCAGCTTTCAAACAGTTAAATGCACGTACTGAAAGATCAAGATCTTCAAGTGGTGTTTTTAACATTTTACGCAATTGTAAAGTTTGTTCGTCAACCAGGTCTTCTTTTTTATCTTCTTTAGTATCGAAAGTAATATTTTCATCAGTGATGATCATCAAATGCTGTATAAGGATACGGCTAGCTTGTTTCACTGCTTCTTCCGGATGAATAGTTCCGTCAGTAACAACTTCCATGATCAATTTTTCGAAATCGGTACGTTGTTCAACACGTGTATTTTCGATGCTGTACTTAACGTTTTTGATCGGAGTATAGATAGCATCTACAGCGATATAACCAAAAACAGAACTTTTGTCTTTGTTTTCTTCTGCAGGCACATAACCTCTACCCTTTCCTATTGTGATCTCGATATCTAATTTAGCACTGTTATCCATTACACAGATCATTAATTCAGGGTTCATTACTTCAAAAGAATTTGAAGCTTCACCGATCATTCCTGCTGTGAATTCAGTTTTATTTTTGATAGACAATGTAATTTTTTCAAGGCCTATTTCATGTTCAACTTTAGATTTAAAACGAACTTGTTTAAGGTTCAGGATTATTTCCGTAACATCTTCTGTAACACCTTTCAAAGTAGCAAATTCGTGATCTGCACCAGCGATATTGATTCCGATGATCGCATACCCTTCTAAAGAGTTAAGCAATACCCTACGCAATGCGTTACCGATAGTTACACCGTAACCTGGTTCTAGCGGACGAAATTCAAACTGTGCTTCAAAGTCATTTGCTTTTTGAAGAACTATCTTATCTGGTTTAACAAAATTTAGAATGCCCATATATTGATTATAAATTATTAATTAGTAATTATTGTTTAGCTGTTACTCTTATTTAGAGTACAATTCCACGATCAATTGTTCTTTGATATTTTCAGGAACGCTTTCTCTTTCAGGATAAGCGATAAAAGTACCTTTCAATTCAGTTTCGTTAAAATCGATCCAGCTGAATTTTGGGTTCTTACCACGAACATTGCTAGTGATAGCAGTGTTAGCAGCTGTTTTATTTTTAAGACTGATAACATCTCCCGGTTTAAGAGAATAAGATGGAACGTTCACCACTTCCCCATTAACAGTGATATGTTTGTGAGATACCAACTGGCGAGCTGCCTGACGGCTGATCGCGATCCCTAAACGGAAAACAGTATTATCTAAACGAGCTTCCAATAATTTGATCAGGTTTTCACCTGTAACACCTTTACGACGAGCAGCTTCATCAAATGTTTTGCGGAATTGTTTTTCCAACAAACCATAAGTGTATTTTGCCTTTTGTTTTTCACGTAATTGTAATGCGTACTCACCTAAAGTTTTACGTTTACGAGTTGCGCCGTGCATGCCGGGAGGGTTACTGTTTTTAGTTAGCCATTTACCGTTACCTGTGATAGGTTCTCCGAAAATCCTGGAGATCTTTGTTTTTGGGCCTGTATATCTTGCCATAATTGTAGTTGATTTTTTAGTGACGGTACATCATTATAAAAATCGTAAAATGAATAATGTACCCGTTAGAAAATAACAAAATTCAAATTCCAAATTCCAGTGTTCAAATTCTGACGAATTTACTTTTGGGTTTTGATTTTTGACTTTTGCCTTATTAAAAATTATACTCTTCTTTTCTTTGGAGGACGACAACCGTTATGTGGTAAAGGTGTAACGTCTTTGATCATTGCGATCTCGATACCAGATTGTGATAAAGCGCGGATAGCTCCTTCACGTCCTGAACCAGGACCTTTTACAAATACATCAACTCTTTTTAAACCTGCATCGATCGCTGTTTTAGCTGCATCAGATGCGGCCATTTGAGCTGCATAAGGAGTGTTCTTTTTAGAACCCTTAAAGCCCATTTTACCAGCAGATGACCAGGAAATAACTTGTCCTTGCTTGTTAGTTAAACTGATGATGATGTTGTTGAAACTTGCTACAACGTGAGCGTCTCCGTAGCTGTCTACTTTTACTACTCTCTTTTTTGAAGCTGCCTTAGCGCTTTGTGCTTTTGCCATGATTTGATTAAATAGGTAATCTTTAAAAATATTTCCCGGTTACCCGAGACCGAACCAACCCTCCTGCTGACTTATAAAGCTATCCGGCGTTTGTTCGAAATTGTTAAGTCGTATATTAAGACAATTAGCCAAACTGCATCACTGCAATTGGCTAACCAGTTAATTATTTCTTAGCTACTTTCTTCTTACCAGCAACTGTCTTACGTTTACCCTTACGAGTACGGCTGTTAGTACGAGTACGCTGACCACGAAGTGGTAAACCTTTACGATGACGCAGACCACGGTAACAAGCGATATCTAACAAACGTTTGATATTCATTTGCACTTCACTACGTAAAGCACCTTCAGTTTTAAACTCATTGTTGATTACGTTACGGATGGCAGTTTGTTCATCATCATTCCACTCATTTACTTTTTTATCAAAGCTAATGTTAGCTTTAGTTAAAATGTACTGAGCAGTTGAACGACCAATACCAAATATGTAGGTAAGTCCAATTTCGCCTCTTTTGTTTTTTGGTAAATCTATACCGGCAATACGAGCCATGCTTATGTTAATTTAAATTATAAACTACTGATTATCCCTGACGTTGTTTAAAACGAGGATTTTTTTTGTTGATTACAAACAATACGCCTTTTCTTCTCACGATCTTGCAATCCACACTTCTTTTCTTAATTGAAGCTTTAACCTTCATGACTGTTAATTTTTGTTGTTTTTATAAACAATAGCAATGTGCTATTTATATCTGAAAATAATTCTACCCCTTGTTAAATCGTATGGACTCATCTCTACTCCCACTTTATCTCCCGGCAAAATCCTGATATAATGCATGCGCATTTTACCAGAGATGGTAGCCAATATTTCGTGGCCATTTTCCAATTTTACTTTGAACATAGCATTGCTGAGTGCTTCTAAAATCGTTCCATCTTGTTTGATCAGTGCCTGTTTAGCCATAAATTTCGGAGCGCAAAGATAGCGGATTATATTTAATAAATACAAATAAACAAGATATTTACAGCAGAAATCTGCCGGAAATTATCAAAATGGCAGTTTTGGAGGGGTATTTATGGGAAATTATTCTAATATCAGGTGAAAACTGAATGATAAATTGTTAATGGTTAATTGTAAATGATGAAATTCATTAACAATTAACCATTTATCATTAACCCTTATTTCTTTTTAGGAGCTGCTTTCTTTTTTGGTGCCGCCGCTTTCTTGGGAGCTGCCTTTTTAGTAGCTGATTTTTTAGCAGCCGCCTTCTTGGTAAATGCCTTCGGATCTTGTAGTACGATCATTTTCTTGATCTCTTCTACATCAATTACCGCTAATTCTTCTGCAGTATATTTTCCTTTCGGACCGGAAATGATCTTGAACACTTTTTTATTGTACTTGATAAACGGACCCCAGCGGCCATTCTCAATCGATATTTTATCAGCAGGGAATTCCTGGATATAGCGTTTAGATTCTTTTTCGATCTTCTTTTCTATCAGCTCGTCACAATCTTTTTGCGTTAATGAATCGAAATTATACGCACGTGGAATATTGATGAACATATCATTCCATTTAATGAACGGACCGAATCTTCCTTTTCCTTTCGTGATCGGTTTTTCATTGTAAAAACCAATAGGTGCATCCTCAATTTGTTTAGCAGTAATGATATCAATCGCTTCCTGCAGATCAACTTCCGATGCTTCTCTTCCTTTTGGAATAGAGATAAATTGCTCGCCCCACTTAACGTACGGACCGAACCTACCGATATTTACTACAACTTCCAATCCTTCATATTCACCCAATGTTAATGGCATCTTGAATAATTCAAGTGCCTCTTCCATTGTAATGGTTTCAATACTTTGTGTGGCCTTTAATTTGGCATAGCGGGGTTTTTCTTCATCGTGCTGTGCGCCGATCTGTACCATCGGACCGAAGCGGCCCATTCTTGCCATAATTTGTTTGCCCGTTGTGGGATCGCTACCTAATATATGCTCTCCCACAGCTCTTTCTGCTGTTTCCAATGTATGCTCAACGCCTGTATGAAAAGGTGTGTAGAAATCGCGAACCATATTATTCCATACTATTTTCCCATCTGCGATCTCATCAAATTCTTTTTCGATATTAGCCGTAAAAGAATAATCCATCACTTTAGTAAAATGCTGACTTAAAAAATCTGTTACCACTAATCCAAGATCAGAAGGAAATAATTTTGATTTTTCTGCTCCGGTATTTTCCTGTTCCGTTATCTTCTGGATCGCATCATCTTTTAATTTCAGTATGCGGAAATTTCTTTTAACGCCTTCTTTATCTTTTTTCTCTACATAAGTTCTTTTGATAATAGTAGAGATGGTTGGTGCATATGTACTCGGTCTGCCAATTCCTAATTCTTCCATCTTCTTTACCAGTGAGGCTTCCGTGTATCTTGCAGAGTGCTTGGTAAATCTTTCCGTAGCCGTCATTTGTTTAAAATCCAATGATTGGCCAACGGTTAAATTCGGCAAACGACTTTCACCTTCGTTCTCATTTTCGTTATCCTCATCATCCGTTCCTTCCATATACACTTTAAGAAACCCGTCAAATTTTATTACTTCGCCGCTGGCAGATAATTCTTCGTTATTGGTACTGATATTAATTTTTGCGGTCGTTTTTTCTAATTCAGCATCGCTCATCTGGCTGGCGATCGTACGCTTCCAGATCAGTTCATACAAACGTGATAATTCAGGATCGTTCACCGTATGGTTTTCCATGTAAGTAGGACGAATGGCCTCATGCGCTTCCTGTGCGCTATCGCTCTTGGTTTTGTATTTGCGTACCTGTAAATATTTATCGCCATAGCTTTTATTTATTTCCGCTTTGATACCGTCCATAGCTGTTTCACCAAGGTTCACACTATCGGTACGCATATAAGTGATCTTACCGCTTTCGTACAATCTCTGCGCGAGTAGCATTGTTTTAGCTACGCCATATCCTAATTTACGGCTCGCTTCCTGTTGTAGAGTTGATGTGGTGAAAGGTGCGGCAGGTGTACGTTTACCGGGCTTAACCTGGATATCTTTTACAGTATATTTTGCGCCGATGCAGCTTTGTAAAAATTTCTCTGCATCTTCTGTCTTATTATATTTATGACCGTCTGCTCTAAAAGAAACAGTTCTGTTATTTAAATCGGTAGCAGCTAATAAAGCTTCTACTTTAAAACTTCCTACGGCGATGAAATGATTGATCTCTCTTTCTTTTTCTACAATTAATTTAACCGCAACACTTTGTACACGGCCTGCACTTAGTCCGCCTTTCATGCCTATCTTTCTCCACAAAACCGGGCTTAATTCAAAACCAACAATTCTATCCAATACCCTTCTGGCCTGCTGCGCATTTACCAGGTCCATATTAATAGTGCGCGGATTTTTTACAGCTTTTTCAATGGCAGGTTTGGTGATTTCGTGGAATACAATTCTTTTAGTTGTTTTTGGATCCAAGCCTAACACTTCAGCCAAATGCCAGCTGATACTTTCTCCCTCACGATCTTCATCGGATGCCAGCCAAACCTCATCGGATTTTTTTGCAATGCTTCTTAATTCTTTTACCACGCGTTCTTTATCTGCAGGTACAATATATTTAGGTTGAAAATTATTATTCATATCCACCCCCATATCGTTCTTTTCAAGGTCACGAATATGGCCATAGCAACTTTTTACTTCAAAGTCAGGACCAAGAATATTTTCTATGGTTTTTGCTTTCGCCGGGGACTCAACTATTAATAAATTTTTAGCCATTTATTGTTTTTTATCAGCACAAACTAGAATCTTGACTGGGAATTATAAAGATACATCGTCTCCTGTTATACTAATTGAGAAGTACTTAAAATCAATACTGTATTGAATTACAGCAGAATTTAAATAGCTACAAACCATTAAAATACAGGATGCAACGATACTGCAATATTACTTTAAAATTGAAAAAACAAAATTTTTCATTCTATAGGAGCAACAAAAAAGTGGTGTTTACAGGAAATTGATAACGGCAGATCTAACAGCATTATCCCTGTAAATTTTTCTATGTCCTAAGCCTTTTGTGAAGATAAATTCGATATTCGGGTACTGATCTTCCTTCACTTTTAATACGTCTGCAATGGGTGTAACGTCATCATCCTCATCATGTATCCATAAAATTTTTGCCTTGATATTTTTCATTGCTCTTTTTATCGAATACCATTCAGTTGGTTTGCCGCCAAGCTCGTAAATAATATTATTGAAGATCTCTTTTACTTTAGAATTATTTAATTGTAAAATTTCAAAAGCTGTCTTAACTGCTGAGGTTGTTTCTGTTGCGGGAGCAATAAAAACTACTTTGGTATGTTCATCATGTGGTATTACTTCCAGCGTTAAACTGATCGCTAAACCGCCAAAAGAGTGTGCGATGAAACTATCGATCGGACCGTATAAGCTCATGGCTTTTTTAACCATATCGCTGTACTGAACTACATTAACTGTTTTCCCTTCGCTATTGCCATGGGCCGGAGCATCGAAAGCCAATACCTCATATCCTTTGTCAATTAACGATGCTATATAACGTTCAAATTTGCAGGCTGCTGAAGAAAAGCCATGCAATACCATAACCTTTTTTTGCTGGGGATGATTCCATCGATAACCCTGAACTTTTAATCCGTTGGATTCAAACTGAAGTGATTCTGCCTCTTTAAAAAGCTGTGGAATTTCTTTTATGGGTTTGATAAGCGGAGTGCAAAATAAAGTGAATGCTTCCTCTGCTGCCTTTCGTTTTGAGATCGTTGCCAATATTTTAAATTTTGTTCTGATGTAAGCAATTGCTAAACTTTGCTTTAATTTCATGATCCGCAAAGGTAACATATATGAGAGTTGTAATGATAGGTTCAGGTAATGTGGCCACAATTTTTTCCCGATTGATAAAAAAAGGCGGTCATACCATCTTACAAGTCATTAGCAAGCAGTTACCCAACGCTAAAACGCTGGCAACTGAATTAAATTGTGATTTTTCGGATAATTATGGCGCACTTAACAAAACGGCGGACATATATATTATAGCCATAAATGATGATTCTTTAAATAAGCTTGATAATCCATTTAGTGTTGGAGATAAATTAGTGGTTCACACAGCCGCGTCCGTTTCAAAGAGTGTTTTACAAAATATTTCTGCTAATTATGGGGTACTATATCCTTTGCAAAGCTTACGCAAAGAAATCCCGGATACAGTTGGTATGCCATTACTGATCGATGGCAATTCAGACCATGCGATACAATTGATCCAAGATTTTGCTTTATCGATATCTCCAATCGTCAGCAAAGCGAATGATGAGCAAAGATTAAAATTGCACATTGCAGCCATCATAGCCAACAATTTTACCAACCATCTATTCTCATTAACGGAAGAATTTTGTAAGAACGAAAAGGTTGATTTTAAACTGTTGCTACCCATTATTAATGAAACAACCCGCAGGCTTAGCACTCACTCTCCTGCCGATGTACAAACGGGGCCGGCAATAAGGAATGATGATTCAACTATAGACAAACACCTCGCTATTTTGGCTAATTATCCAAAACTAAAAAACCTCTATCGGATAATCACTGACAGCATTCGCACCAACCGTTAGTATGACCCAAGCTGTTTTAGATTTCCGTAATTGGTAATAGTAAACTAGGTTTGCACTTCGAACTTTGTATAAGTATGTATAATATTACGTTTAAATTTGAACAGAAAGGATTAGAACCGGTTACGATCACTAACCAGGAGCCAGAGCAATCAATATTGGAAGTGGCGCTTAAAAATGACATTAATCTTCACCACAATTGCGGCGGCGTTTGTGCTTGTAGCACTTGCCATGTATATGTAGAAAAAGGTGAAAATTATTTAGAAGAACTAAGCGACAAAGAAGAAGATTTTATCGACAGGGCAATTAGTCCAAGACTTAATTCAAGATTAAGTTGTCAATGTGTATTACAACATGGCAGTAGCGGCGACATTATTGTTACACTACCTGACCAGACACAATTTTTGGGAGAATAAATAGCACAACAAATATTATGAGTCACTTTGAACCTCCAATACATTGGAACGATTATGAAGATATAGCCATGAAGCTATACGAGCGCTTTGGTGATGATTTCAATGAAGGCAAGATCTATCGTATACGCTTTACCGATTTGCTCAAATGGGTTTTAGAGATACCTAATTTTTCAGGGACTCCCGAACAAAGCAATGAAGGACATTTGGAAATGATCCAAAGCACCTGGGTATATGAATGGAGGGATAATCAGAAATAATTTCTGATTGCGGATGTATGATTGCTGATCTTTTTAAAATCAGTAATTATTCAAATCATATATCAGCAATCCTATCTCAGAAATAAATACAGTTTTCATGAATGTTCTCGCAATTTTCAAGTCTGTTAAAACTTTTGTTTTTGATGTCGATGGTGTTTTGGCCAGCGATATCTTATTGATATTAGGTGGAGGAGAAATGGCGCGCAACATGAACAGCAAAGATGGTTATGCATTAAAGCTGGCTGCAAGCAAGGGATACAGGATCGCTATTATTTCCGGCGGTTATTCCGAGCCGGTAAGAGACAGATTCGAGCGTTTAGGGATAAACGAAGTTTATTTGAACGTTGATAATAAAATAGAAACTTTAAAAAATTATGTTGCCCAACATAATTTGAATTGGAACGAAATACTTTACATGGGTGATGACATCCCCGATCACGAATGTATGCGCATGGTAGGATTAGCTTGTTGCCCCGCAGATGCGGCTGTTGAAATTAAACATATCTCTAAATATATTTCTCCTATTGAAGGCGGCAAAGGCTGCGGCCGGGATGTCATTGAAAAAGTATTGAAACTCAATAATCATTGGCCATTATTAAACATTTAATATTCTATGCGTAAATTAGAGGTAGAAATTGTAACATGAAAAAAACAACTGCCTTTTTTCGTTTAGTGCGCTGGCCCAATCTTTTTTTCATTGCATTGACTCAATGTCTTTTTTATTACTGCATTATTATCCCATCACTTCCTGCTGATTATTATTTATTGCCTAATAAATTAACGGCACAATTATTTCCTTTGATTGTTGCAGCTTCTATTTTAATTGCCGCAGGTGGTTATATTATCAATGATTATTTTGATATAAATATTGACCTCGTTAATAAACCTGATAAAATGGTGATCGAAAAAAATATCAACAGGCGCTGGGCTATTTTATTGCATTTGATCATTACTACAATCGGCGTTATGATTAGTTTGTATGTAGGAATAAAAACTACGCTCATCATTTTGATCGCGAATATTATCAGCACTTTATTATTGTGGTTTTATTCCACCACTTTTAAGAAAAAATTATTGTCGGGCAATCTGATCATTTCTGCACTAACCGCGTGGACGATACTGGTACTTTATTTTGCTGTGAATACTACTATCTTAAAAACCACGCCACTTGCAGCCGATATTAAATTATCCTTCAACCATATTTACAAATTAGCTGTATTATACGGTGGCTTTGCATTTATCATATCCCTCATCAGAGAAGTGGTAAAAGATATGGAAGATATCGAGGGCGATATGAAATACAATTGCAATACTATACCGATCGCCTGGGGTATCCCTGCGGCGAAAGTATTTGTAGGTGTATGGATCATCGTATTGATTAGCGCTTTAGCAATTATTCAGTTTTATGTATTACAGTTTGGCTGGTGGATCAGTGCAGTATATTGCTTTTTATTGATCATACTGCCGTTGTTATGGGTGATACGAAATTTGTACCTGGCACATAATGTTGCTGAATATCACCGTTTGAGCACCGTGATAAAATTTATCATGCTCGCGGGTATATTATCCATACTGTTCTTTAAGTTTAATACGTAACAATAGTTGAAATGTCCGATCCCCGAAAGCGTTCGGGATGAAGTTTAATTGAAATACAAATGTTTGGTTGAAAATAAAATTAAATGAACAAGATCATACTCGCTTCACAATCTCCTCGTCGTAAACAATTATTGGAATGGGCTGAAATGCCGTTTGATATTATTGTAAAAGAGACAGACGAAAGTTATTCTTCTGACTTATCTGTTGAAGACATTGCCATGCACATTGCCAGAAATAAAGCTCTGGCTATAAAGGCGTCTAATACCATTACTGTTCCGATACTTGCTGCAGATACGATCGTTGTATTGGGCAATGATGTTATTGGCAAACCAAAAGACAGAACTGATGCGATCAATATTTTAACACGTCTGGCGGGCAAACAACATTTTGTGATCACCGGCGTTGTAATATTGAATGGTGATAAAGAAATTGCTTTTGTAGATAAAACAAAGGTTGTATTTCATGAATTGACGAAAGAACAAATAGAATTTTATATAGATAAATACAAACCTTACGATAAAGCCGGCGCTTACGCCATTCAGGAATGGATCGGTGTTGTAGGAATAAAATCTATTGAGGGTGATTTTTACAATGTAATGGGACTACCTGTCAGCCGAGTAATACAAGCCCTGAATACTTTGTAGTTTGGTAAAGGATAAGTAAATTTACTTTATCCGTTATTCAATTACACCCTATGAACGAAAAACTATTCCAATACATTTGGCAATTCAGGCATTTCAATTTTAATGAGTTAACTACTGTTGAAAATGAGCCATTGCAAATCTTCCATCCCGGCACATTAAATACCAACCAGGGACCTGATTTTTTAGACGCTAAAATAAAGATGGGCAATACGATCTGGGCAGGAAGTATCGAGTTGCATTTACGATCATCCGATTGGAAAAACCATAAACATAGTGGTGATAGAAATTACAACAATGTAATTCTGCACGTTGTTTGGCAGGATGATATTGACCTGCAATTACCTTTTCCTACACTGGAACTACAAAGCAAAATACCAAAGCTATTATTGACGAAATATGATGAGCTGATGAATACAAATGCATTCATTGCCTGTCAGAATACCATACATACTATTGAACCCTTTATCTGGAATTCCTGGAAAGACAGATTGTTGGCCGAAAGATTGCATGATAAAGCCCAAAGGATCTTTGAATATATACAGATCAACAACAATCATTGGGAGGAAACCTTCTGGTGGCTGCTTGCAAGAAACTTTGGGATAAAAGTAAACAGTGATGCTTTTGAAAAAATAGCGCAATCGATCTCCATCAATATTCTCGCAAAGCACAAAAATCAAATTCACCAAACAGAAGCATTGTTATTCGGACAGGCAGGATTATTAGAAAATGATCTTACGGAAGCTTACCCAAAAATGTTACAGAAAGAATATCTGTTCTGCAAAAGCAAATACAAGCTTACACCAATAAAAATACCATTGCATTTTTTGCGGATGCGGCCATCAAATTTCCCCACTGTTAGATTAGCACAGCTGGCCATGCTCATTCATAATAGCACACATTTATTCGGACAAATAAGAGACACCAAATCATTAAAAGACGTAAAAAAATTATTAAATGTAACGGCGAACGATTACTGGCATTATCATTATATGTTAGATGAAACATCTGCTTTTAAAGAAAAAAATCTGGGGACACAAATGATCAATAATATTTTGATAAATACCATTGTCCCCGTGCTTTTTGCCTACGGCCAATATCATAAAGAACAACAATACAAAGACAAAGCTTTACAATGGATGGAAGAAATTGCAGCAGAAAAAAATGAGATCACAAAAGGCTTTACGGCATTAACGATCACAAACAACAACGCTTTAGATTCTCAGGCGCTTATTCAATTAAAAAATAAGTATTGTGATCTAAAGCGTTGTTTAGAATGCTCTGTGGGAAATAAACTAATGACTACTTAGCAAAATTGTATTGAACGTTCAATTTCACATCCGGATGTAAACTTTTTACAACCGGGCAATTATCTCCTACTCTTTTTAAAATAACCTGGTCTTTTTCTTCTAGGATTAACGAATTAGGGAAATTCACTTCTACGTCGATCGCTCCTATCATCCTTGGGTCATTTAACATATGTTTTTTTACGTTAATAGTTGTGCCTTTTAGCTCTATCCCCATACTGGCAGTCTTAATGGCCATAGTAGTGACCATACAAGTAGCTAATGCAGTACAGACAAGGTCTGTGGGTGAAAAACGTTCTCCTTTTCCCTGGTTATCTGTTGGTGCATCGGTTTCTATAGATGTTCCGCTTTGTAAATGTTGGGCATTACAGCGTAGGTTGCCCTCATAAAGAATGGTTGCTGTCATTGTAGTATTTTTACATAAATTTACTGAAGTAAAAAGCTACTATGCGTAAAATATTTTTGGTTGGTTTGGTGATAGCAGCTTTACCTTGTTTTGCGCAACAAATTAACAGCTCTTCTCAAAAAAGATCTGAAGAAAGAAAAGAAAAGAAGCAGGAGAAAATTGATTCGCTGGTAAAACAAGAGGAAGAGGGTGTTATTAATTATAGAAAGCAGACAGATTTTGGTTTAAAGCTTGTTTCTGATGGATATGGCATTTTTATGGATATAGGAAGAGCTAAATCAATTAAGAGATCCTTATTATACCAGTTAGAAATCGGGGAACGCAAAAGTGCCAGAGAGGCAAAGCAATCTAATCCCAACGATGCTACTTCTTCCCCTTTTATTTTTGGGAAAGAAAATTTTTTCTACTATACAAAACTGGGTGTTCAGGAGCAATTTCTACTGGCAAACAAAGCGAATAAAAATGGCGTAAATATTACCTGTAATATTGGAGGAGGACTTAGCTTTGCAATACTTAGGCCATATGAATATGAGGTAGTGACAGCAGATAGCACGTCGAAATTTGTTCAGCTCGATCGCATTTTAACTGATACCTCTATTATAGGGCTTTTGGGGGGACCTACAATTTCCCAGGGTTGGGAAGACCTAAGCTTAACAGCAGGCTTATATGCAAAGGCCGCATTAAGGTTTGACTATGGACATTATACCAGGACCGTTACTGCTTTAGAAATAGGTTTATCGGCTGAATATTATACTAAGAATATCCCTATCGTTTATGGTGTAAATCCTAAACAGACTTTTGTAAGTGTATATGCAGCTGTAATATTCGGATGGCGCAAAAAAGAATAACACTGATATTGAATAAGAATTTTTTAAATAAAAATAGATGACTGAATTACCAATAATAGACGGAATGGTAGAACAAAAACCTAAAAAGCCAAATTGGCTGAGGGTCAAATTGCCTATCGGTGAAGAATACAAACATGTAAGAAATTTAGTAGACACACATAAGCTGCACACAATTTGTGAAAGTGGTAATTGTCCGAATATGGGCGAATGCTGGGGCGAAGGCACTGCAACATTTATGATATTAGGTAATATTTGTACGCGCAGCTGTGGTTTTTGCGCTGTTGCAACAGGCAGGCCGGAACCAATAGACTGGGACGAGCCTCAAAGGGTAGCGGAAGCTATTAACCTGATGAAAGTAAAACACGCCGTTGTTACGTCTGTAGATAGGGATGAAATAAAAGACGGCGGTTCTATTATTTGGTACAACACCATTAAAGCGATCAAGGCCTTAAACCCAAATACTACATTAGAAACATTAATTCCTGATTTTAAAGCTGAAGCAGAAAATATTCAACGCATTATTGATGCGGCACCTGAAGTTGTTAGTCATAATATTGAAACAGTAGAAAGACTGACAAAACAAGTACGTATACAAGCAAAGTATTGGCGCAGCATGGAAACCCTGCGTATCCTTAAACAAGGTGGCATGCGTACAAAGAGTGGCATCATGCTGGGTTTGGGTGAAACGAAAGAAGAAGTAATTCAAACAATGCAAAATTTAAGAGATAGCCATGTTGATGTAATTACTATCGGGCAATATTTGCAGCCAAGTAAAAAACATTTACAGGTACAACGCTTTGTTCATCCTGATGAATTTAAAGAATTAAGAGAGATCGGTTATAATATGGGATTTGATTATGTGGAAAGCGGCCCATTGGTTCGTTCTTCGTATCATTCAGAAAAACATGTGATACAAGGTTGGGGAAAAAATAAATGGTTAGAAGAACAAAGTCAAAAGTAAAAAATTAAACCCCATAAGTTAATCAGTAATTAACTACAAGAGAATCCCAAATAGCAATTAAGTTATTTGGGATTTTTATTACTTTTTGTTTTTGACTTTTTACTTAATCATATTCTGACACATCCCATATCAAAGCACTGGCACCTAGTATCGCTGCATCAGCTTCTTTCAATTCACTGAATAATAATTTTACTTTATTTTGGAAGATGGGAAGCAAATTAGCTTCCATGGCCTTTCTTGTAGGATTTAATAACAGGTTGCCGGCTTTTGTTAATCCACCAAACAACACAATTACTTCCGGTGAAGAGAACATGATAAAGTTGGCCAAAGATTCGCCTAATATTTGCCCGGTAAAATCAAATATCTGATTCGCGATCGTATCGCCCTGCATAGCGCATTCGTATACCGTTTCGCTGGTAATATTATTCAATGCATAGTCTCTTAATAAACTTTCCTTATCAGGATGCAATGTCAGTAATTCGATCGCAGTCTCGCGTACACCCGTAGCAGATGCATAAGCTTCTAAACTACCGCGCATTTTCGTACTCTTGTGCAATCTTCCCCCCGGACGAATAATTGTATGGCCCAATTCTCCTGCAAAACCATCATGCCCTAATAATATCTTACCATCTACCACAATACCACTTCCTACTCCTGTGCCTAATGTTATCGTAATAAAATGTTTGATGCCTTTTGTAACACCGTATGTCATCTCTCCTACAGCTGCTGCATTTGCATCATTGGTAAGTTTTGTTGTTAAGCCGAATTTCTTATGCATCAATTCTGCAATAGGAATAATTCCTTTCCATTTTAAATTTGGCGGGTATTCAATATTGCCTGAATAATAGTTCGCATTAGGAGCTCCCATACCAATGCCGATAATATTTTCAATACCACCGATCCTTTTGATCATCGGCATTAGTTTATCATACAGGTCATCGATAAAATCTTCTACTACTTCATGTGCGTTGGTTGGTATACGGTCCTGCTCTAGAATTTTCCCTTCGCGTGATACGATACCAAATTTAGTAGTAGTGCCTCCTACATCAATGCCTATCGCATACTTGGCTACTGATTTGCTCATTATTATTTATTTAGAATTATTGTATTAAAATTAATGTCCACTTTCGCTACCAATTTTTGCATCATAATCAATACCCTGATTTTTCAAAATACCTTTTACCCTGAATGCAAAGAAAGCTAAGTATCCATAACAAATAGCCGGTATGATATATGAATCATGAATCCCTATCAGATCTGCCAGTTTACCTTGTATCGGCGGAATGATACCACCACCCAGGATCATCATGATCAAAAATGCTGAACCTTGTGAAGTATATTTTCCTAAACCTGCGATCGCCAATGCAAAAATAGCCGGCCACATAATAGAACAAAATAAACCGCCACTTAAAAATGCATAGATCGCAATATTCCCTGTTGAAAAAATACCGATCAGCATGGCTGTTACACCTAGCAGACTAAACATCAATAAAGTTCTTACGGGTTTGTTTTTGCTGATATAGAAAGCAAGCATTTGTATCAGTACACAAATAACATAATAATACAACGGCGCCATATCATATTTAGCCATCGTATTAATACCGATGATAATGGCAAATGCCGCCAACGGTACAACGAATTGCAAAATGGTTCTTGTCTTTTTACTAAAATCAAAAGCCGTTAAAGCTCCTGCCCAACGACCGATCATTAAACTACCCCAATACATAGAAATGTAAGGCGCCGCTTCTGATGACGCATGAGAACCAAATTCTGGTTGTCTTAATAGTTCACTAAGATTGCTGCCTATCGCAACTTCTACACCTACATAAGCGAAGATGCCCAGCATACCCAATACCAATTGAGGATATTGCATAGCGCCCCAACCATGCGGATTTTTCTGTGCTCTGAAATTTGCGAATAATAATCCGAAAACAATTACGGCCAATGCGCAGAACAATAATTTCATTCTATACGCTTGCATAGCGGTTATTACATCTGCTGATGCATTCGTAAGGTCTGTTTTATAACTATAAAATACAGGAGCGAATACGATGACCAAAGCCCCTGTCATAATTAATAAAGTATTCAAAGCTTTATTAGCTTTTTCTGTTTCTTCAATTAAAATACCTGCAGGTACTTTTTTAGAAAAATAAAACAATGCTGCAGCAGCTATAAATAAAGCTCCCACTGCACTATATAGTATCACCACTTTGCTTAAACTAAGCGATGCAATTTTATCATCAGTGATAGCAGCTGTTGTTCCAAACAAAGCGAAAGCAACAACGATCGGACCAATTGTAGTACCGAATGAATTGATAGCACCGCCCAATGTTCCGCGACTAGCACCCGTTGCAGGATCTCCCAATAAAATAGCGAAAGGCTGTGCGGCTGTTTGTTGTAATGAAAACCCCAAAGCAACAATGAATAAACCTACCAGCATTCCCGAAAACGTTTCTCCTTCAACAGCCAATATCATCGCGATAGCGCCTAAAGCCGAGAATAACAATCCGTATACAATACTTTTTTTATATCCCCATTTACCTACAAGATCTTTACCGCCAAAAGCACCATAAGCAAACAAGACAAGAGCTCCCAGATAATAGGCCGTATAGAAAGCAAAATCCACCAGCTGGCTTTGAAACTGATCAAGTCCGAAATGGTGTTTACAAAATGGAATAAACACACTATTTCCGGCAGCAATAAAACCCCAAAAGAAAAAAACCGTCACTAAAGTAGTTAAGGCTCCGTAATTGGTAGGGATCGTTTGAGATGAGGCGTTGGAATTGGTTGAATTCTGTTGTTGGTCAGGCATAATCGTTTTCTTTAAGGGGCTAAAAATAGACTAATTTGGGCAAGCAGAAAAAAAATCCAAATCATAATTTGCTGGTAACGAAAACCTTCTTAATTTGATGCCGATTACTTATTAACTTATTTGATGGAAATAATACATGTTAGTGCCGAATGTTATCCGGTAGCGAAAGCAGGCGGATTGGGAGATGTAGTTGGAGCTTTACCCAAGTATCAAAATGAGTTAGGACATTTAGCAAAGGTGGTGATGCCGATGTATAAAACTCCTTTTTTGTATGAACATGAATTTGATGTGGTACACAAAGGTTCTTTCGCAATGGGGCATAGCTGGATCAACTACACCATCATCAAAGAAAAAACAAATGATCTTGGTTTCGATCTTTACCTTATAGATATCAATGGTTTACTAGACAGGCAAAAGGTTTATGGCTACGATGATGATATAGAAAGATTTACTTCTTTTCAAATTGCAGTAGTTGATTGGCTTAGTAAATGGAACCACCGTCCGGATGTTGTACATGTTCATGATCATCACGCGGGCCTTGTTCCTTTTATGATGCAAAATTGTTTTGCATACAAACACCTGGCTACTGTACCTACCGTACTTACTATTCACAACGCACAATACCAGGGCTGGATGGGCTGGGATAAAGGAAGTTATTTACCTGCATGGGATGGTAACAACTGGGGCAAGCTCGATTGGAAGAACAATATCAATCCTTTGGCTAGTGCTGTCAAATGCGTGTTAAGAGTAACGACTGTTAGTCCGAGCTATTTAGAAGAACTCAGGTACAATTCAAATGGTTTAGAAGCTTTGTTCGAATATGAAAAAGGAAAATGCAGCGGTATCATCAACGGAATTGATGACCTTGTCTGGAATCCTGAATTGGATAAATACATTGCAACGCAATTTGGTATTGATGATGTAGATGAAGGAAAGCTTAGCAATAAAGAAGTTCTTTGTAAAGAATATGGATTAGATATCAACAAACCGTTGATCGTTTTTATAGGAAGATTGGTGGATGAAAAAGGTGCAGACCTTTTACCAAGAGCCATCAGCGATGCGATCTATCACATGCAGGGAAAAATGAATTTCCTTGTTTTAGGTAGTGGAGATTTTTGGGTAGAGCGACAACTGGAAGACATGAAAAGCGGTTTGATGGGCTACTATAATTCTAAGATCGGGTACAATGAAAAACTGAGCCATCAAATGTATGCAGGTGCAGACTTTTTATTGATGCCAAGCAGGGTTGAACCATGTGGATTGAATCAATTGTACGCATTGCGATATGGCACTGTGCCAATTGTAAGAAGCACAGGCGGATTAAAAGATACTGTGATTGATTACGGCATACCGGATGGAAGCGGCTACGGCATTCGGTTTAACGATGCAACAGTTGGTGATATTACCTACTCGATACACAGAGCGGTACAATTGTACAGTCAGCCAAAACGATTAGATGAAGTAAGGGTAAAGATGATGCAGATCGATAATAGCTGGGAAATAAGCACAGGAAAATATGTTGATTTATATAAAAGTTTACAATAAGATCGCGCTCCATCCGTTACACACTAAAATATAATAAAATAAAAAACTAATAAAATACTAACCAACTCAACTATATGAATACCAAATCAGTAATCTCGATTGTTTTAGGTGGTGGAGCAGGCTCCCGCTTGTACCCTCTAACTGCCAGTAGAAGTAAACCAGCTGTGCCTATTGCAGGTAAATACCGTTTAGTGGATATTCCAATATCTAACTGTATTAATTCCGGTATCAACCGCATATTGGTACTAACGCAATTCAACTCGGCATCGCTTAACAAGCACATTAAAAACACGTATCAGTTCAGCATGTTCAGCAGTGGTTT
The DNA here is from genome assembly GCA_013288745.1 of Bacteroidota bacterium. GTDB lineage: Bacteria > Bacteroidota > Bacteroidia > Chitinophagales > Chitinophagaceae > Ferruginibacter. The sequence goes on along the minus strand of JABDBG010000009.1, from coordinate 28,415 downwards.
CGTGGATATCTTAGCTGCGGAACAAACACCTGATAACCCTACTTGGTTCCAGGGAACTGCAGATGCGGTGCGCCAATCATTGCGCCATATCGGTTCTTATGAATATGATTATGTGTTGATCCTCTCGGGCGATCAGTTATACCAAATGGATTTTTCTGCTATTATCGATAATCATCTGGCGCAAAATGCAGATCTAACTATTGCAACAATCCCTGTTACAGGAAGAGAAGCGACTGAGTTCGGCATTTTAAAAACAAATGAAAAAAATGATATCACCACATTCGTAGAAAAACCTAAGGCTGAAGTTTTACCTGACTGGGTAAGTGATACAGGACACGTTATGCAAGGCATGGGTAGAAATTACCTGGCATCAATGGGTATTTATGTTTTCAACAGAAAATTATTATTCGATCTTTTACAGGAAGAACATAAAGACGCGACAGATTTCGGTAAAGAAATTATTCCTTCTTGTATCGATAAATATAAAGTAGTTAGTTTTCAATACGACGGTTACTGGACCGATATCGGAAACATTCATTCGTTCTTTGAAGCAAACCTTGCTTTAACAATGGATATCCCTCATTTCAATTTATTCAATAACGAAAAAACTGTCTACACAAGAGCGCGTATGTTGCCTCCTGCAAAGATCAGCGGCACTACATTAGAACGCACGTTGATCGCAGATGGTTGTATCATTCATGCATCAAGAATTGAAAATAGTGTTGTAGGTATACGTACAAGAATTGGCAATGGTACTACCGTTGTAAATAGCTATATCATGGGTAGCGATTATTACGAAACACTGGCTGAGATACAACATGCAGAACATATCGGAATCCCTAAAATTGGTATCGGCGAACGTTGCTACATTAAAAATGTGATCGTTGATAAAAATGTCAGGATAGGAAATGATGTACGCATCAACGGCGGTGAGCATCTAGATAAAGCAGACCATCCTCTATATGCAGTTAAAGACGGAATCGTCGTAATCAAAAAAGGCGCAATCATTCCTAACGGATTTGTAATATAATTTTCAAGAGCAGTAAAAACTGCTCTTTTTTTTAACCGATATTTATATCAGTCTTAATTAATCTCTCTCTAATGGTAACAGGTAATGATAGTGTAAAAAAATACGAGGATATACATTTTGTTGATTCTACCGGGCCGGTTTGGAATTATTCATTATTCAGCGATCAGCAAATAACCAACTATCAAAACGGTACCAATTATAAACTATACGAATTATTTGGCTCGCACGAAATAGAAGTGTTAGGCATAAAAGGTTTTTACTTTGCCGTATGGGCTCCTAATGCAACAGAAGTTTCTGTAACTGGAAATTTTAACGACTGGAAAAGGAATACGCATCCATTATTTGTACGACTAGATAATTCGGGTATCTGGGAAGGTTTCATCCCTAATTTTAAAAAGGGAGATGCCTACAAATATGCTATCAAAGGATACCAGGGTGTAGAAATTGATAAAGGTGATCCATTTGCCAATTTCTGGGAAATGAAACCTGCAACGGCTTCTATAAGCTGGGATATGCAATACACCTGGCAGGATAAGGAATGGATGGGCAAAAGAAAAAAGAACAATTCCCTTAACTCACCGTGGAGCGTATACGAAGTTCATTTAGCAAGCTGGATGCGCCCTGATAAACACAACGAAGATCGTTACAATACCTACGCACAGATAACAGAAAGATTGGTCCCATATGTAAAAGAAATGGGCTTTACGCATGTTGAACTGATGCCGGTAATGGAACATCCGTTCGATGGTAGCTGGGGATACCAGGGCACGGGCTTTTTCGCTCCTACGTCACGCTTTGGTGCGCCGGAAGATTTTATGGCAATGATCGACGCCTTTCACAATGCAGGCATCGGTATCATATTAGATTGGGTACCTTCTCATTTTCCATACGATGCACATGGCCTGTTCATGTTCGATGGTACACACACTTACGAATATGCCGATATGCGCAAGGGCTACCATCCCGATTGGAACAGTTATATCTTTAATTATGAAAGAGGCGAAGTAAAATCTTTCCTGATCAGTAGTGCCATGTTTTGGTTCGATAAATTCCATATCGATGGTATCCGCGTTGATGCAGTAAGCTCTATTTTGCAATTGGATTATTCAAGGACTGAAGGACAATGGGAACCTAACAAATTTGGCGGCAACGGAAATATAGAAGCCATCGCTTTTATAAAAGACCTGAATGAAACTATTTACCGCGATTTCCCTGATGTGCAGACAATAGCTGAAGAAGCAACCGATTGGCCAAATATTTCACGACCAACTTTTGCAGGTGGCATGGGCTTCGGTATGAAATGGATGATGGGCTGGATGCACGATACCCTGAACTATTTTAAAATGGATCCTTATTTCCGTCAGTTTCACCAGGATAAGTTCACTTTCAGCATGGTGTATTATTATGATGAGAATTTTATGCTTCCATTAAGCCATGATGAAGTAGTACACGGTAAAAGCCCGATGATCTATAAAATGCCCGGAGACGAATGGCAAAAATTCGCTAATCTACGTTTATTATATACCTACATGTACACCCACCCGGGTGCCAAATTGCTATTTATGGGCAATGAATTTGCCCAAACCTCAGAATGGAACCACCATTCTGAACTTGACTGGTTTTTACTAAAACATGACAGTCATAAACTTATGCAAGGCTGCGTAAAGGACCTAAACCACCTCTATACAGCAGAGCCCGCTTTGTACGAATTACAGTTTGAAATAGGCGGTTTTGAATGGATAAACCTTAATCACCGCCAGGAAGGTGTAATTGTCTATAAAAGAAAGGGCTTAAGCAAGGAACAGGACATATTGGTAGTATTGAATGTTACCCCGGTTGTTAGACGTGACTGGAAACTCCAGGTTTACGGAAAATCAAGCTGGACGGAGATATTCAACAGCAATGAGAAGAAATATTGGGGTTCGGGCGATGTTTTTAACCCGGCGATCGATTGTCTCTTACTAGACGCTGAAACTGGACTATATGAGCTAACTATTCACTTGCCTGCACTAGGTGGTTTAGTATTCCGTTAAATCTTCTTTTTTACGGTAGTTTTTCTTCTAAAAAAAAGGATTTTTTATACTAACTGATCCTATTTTAACGTTTGTTCAAGAACCGATTGCAATATTTCCTTCGTAGGTCATACTTAAACTGTGTTACATGAAAAAATGTTTACTTTTTTGTACGTGTGTATTATTAACAATTGCTGCGTTTTCAAGATCAAATTTTCCTTCTGATCATAAAGACAGTGCTATGTTGTTTTTTCAACAAGGTATTGCTCAAAATTCTTTAAAGCATTATTCTGTTGCTTCTAATTATTTTGATAGCGCTATTGCCTTATATCCTGAATACGAACAAGCGTATAAAGAAAAGGCACTTGTAAATCTTCAAATGCGCAGAACAGATATTGCAAAAGCAACATTGGTTAAAGCCTATGAATTGGATACAACAGATGCAGTAGTAATAAATCAATTGGCTCAATTGTATTTTGATTACAGGCAGTTTCAAAAAGCAATAAAATTTGCAAAAAAATGTCCGAATGCAGAAACTTCTGAAAGGATCATAGCAATGAGTTATTACGAACAGGAAGATTATGGAAATGCATTGCCACTTTTACAGGACCTGTTAACAAAGAATCAAAATGATGCGATGGTTGTATATGACATGGCAAGAAGTTATTTGGATATGGAAGAATATTCAAAAGCGATCGGTTATTATAAAGCCGCTGTACAATTAGATACTACAGAAAACAGCAGATGGGTATACGAACTAGGATTGATCTATTACAACAACGATGATTATACAAATGCATTGGCAAGTTTCTTAAAAGCGCAGGATATGGGTTATGCTCAGACAAGCGATTTTAATGAAAATTTAGGCTTCGCTTATTTATATGCCGGTGATTTTGATAAAGGAGAAAAAATATTATTAGATGTGATCGCAACAAAACCGGGCGATGCAGAATTATTAAGAGATATGGCTGAAGTATTTTATACAAGAAAAATGTATGATAAGTCTTTAGAATATTGTCAGAAATTAATTGAAATGGATGCAACGGATGCAAAAGCTTTATACCAGGCTGGTATGTGTTTTCAGAAGAAAGGTGAAAAAAGCAAGGGAGAAAAAATGTGTGACCAGGCGATTGTGTTAGACCCTTCTTTAGACAGCTTAAGACAAAAGAAAATAGATATGGGATTGTAATTCTTAGTTTTATAGGTCATGGTTGATTGGATGCCGGAAATGATGATAATTTCATTATTTCCGGTTTTTTATTTTAGTTCATCGCCAATGTATTAATGCTTCTTTGTAAGATATTAAAAGCGATCTCGGCCATCAGGTTCTCTTTATCTAATGTTGGATTTACTTCTGTTATTTCAAAGCAACAGAGTTTGCTGTTATGCATGAATTTGCTGATAATATCCTCGAGCTCTCTTTCTTTTAAACCGTTTTTTACAGCAGTGCCTGTACCCTTCGAAATAGCAGCATCCAGACTATCAACATCAAAGCTTACATAAATATCTGTGCAGGAAGATAAATAACGCACAGCCTTGCGATAAACGCTTTCAGCACCGTTTCTTCTTACTTCCGCAGTAGTGATTACTTTAATGCCGTGCTTTTCTATTAATGCTTTTTCTTCTTTTTCAAAATCACGTAAAGAGATCAATACAATATTTTCTCCTACTACTTTAGGTGCTATTTTACCGATGTTCTTTAACTCGTTCCACATTTTTATGGTAGCAGCATCTGGTTCATGCACTTTACTATCTAAATTATCAACAGCCATTGCGGCAGCTAAAGGCATACCGTGCAAATTTCCGCTGGGTGTGGTATACGGCGTATGCAAATCTGCATGTGCGTCGATCCATATTACACCTAATTTACTTTTAGGTTTCGCCATTTTGATGCCGGCGATAGTACCACCCGCCGTACTATGATCGCCACTTAATACAACGGGGAACACGCCGGATTTAATGGTATCACAAACTGATCTGCTAACTCTTTCGTACAAGCCAAGCATACCGTGAATGCGTTTGGCAAAAGGTGTTTTAACCGGTTCAAATAATAAATTATTATCTACTTCAACTTTTTCTGAAGGGAAATTAATAAAGAGGCTGCTCATAAAATCGAGCGCTGCAATTTTTATCGCATCAATGCCTAAGCTGGCACCGCGTGTACCTGCACCTATCTCGCTCGGCACTTCGATTATTTTTATTTTTTTCATATCGCTATGTTGTCTGAACCCTTGATTGAAACTGATTTATATGATTACGTTGATAACGTATTTTCTATATTAAAAGTACTTAATTAATCAGGAAAACAAAATCCAAATAACAAATCCCCGAATCCAATAATCCGACGAATCCCAATTCAGACAAAAATCAAATCTATCAAAATAATCAGCTTCAATCAACGGTTCAGACAAAAGCAAAAAAAATGCAGCCCAAAAGAGTTGCATTTTTAAAATAGTATTCTTCGATTAAATTTTTTGCGGTTTCATTTCGAAAGACTCTAAGAATTTTGTTGTGAAATTTCCTTTGCGAAAATCCTCGTTCTTCATTAGTTGCAAATGGAATGGTATGGTCGTTTTAACACCTTCAACAACGTATTCGCTCAAAGCGCGGTACATTGTATCAATAGCTTCTTCTCTTGTTTGTGCAACAGTAATTAATTTACCGATCATACTATCGTAGTATGGAGGAATTACATAACCTGCATACACATGGCTATCAACGCGAACACCATGGCCACCGGGAGTATTTAACACAGTTATTTTACCCGGACTCGGGCGGAAATCATTATAAGGATCTTCTGCATTGATACGGCATTCGATCGCATGCATTTGAGGATAATAATTTTTACCGCTTATTTTATGTCCGGCTGCAATTTTAATTTGTTCTTTGATCAGATCATAGTTCACTACTTCTTCGGTAACACAATGTTCAACCTGGATACGTGTATTCATTTCCATGAAATAGAAGTTGCGGTTCTTATCAACCAAAAACTCAATGGTACCAACACTTTCGTAGTTGATAGCAGAGGCTGCTTTAATAGCCGCAGTACCCATCGCTTCGCGTAGTTCAGGTGTCATAAAAGGAGAAGGTGATTCTTCTACCAACTTTTGGTGACGGCGTTGAATTGAACAATCCCTTTCGCTTAAGTGACAAACATTTCCGAACTGATCTCCGGCAATTTGAATTTCTATATGACGCGGTTCTTCAACAAATTTTTCCATGTAGATACCATCATTCTTAAATGAGGCAGCGGCTTCTGTTTTAGCATTGTCAAAAGCCTTTTCCATTTCAGCTTCGTTCCATACTACACGCATTCCTTTACCACCACCACCAGCTGTTGCTTTTAATATAACAGGATAACCAACTTTTTCTTTTGCTAATTTTTTTGCCTGGTCAACACTTTCCAATAAACCGCCACTTCCGGGTACAACAGGCACACCTGCCTTTATCATGGTTTCTTTAGCAGTAATTTTATCACCCATAGAATTGATCATCTCAGGTGTTGGCCCGATAAATTTAATTCCATGGTCGCTACATATTTGTGCAAACTTTGAATTTTCTGCAAGAAATCCATAACCCGGGTGAATAGCATCTGCATTGGTAATTTCTGCAGCCGCCATGATGTGAGGAATATTCAGGTAAGAATCTGTGCTACTAGGCTTGCCAATACAAACAGCTTCGTCAGCAAATTTTACGTGTAAACTATCTTTATCAGCAGTAGAATAAACCGCTACTGTTTTTATGCCCATTTCTCTGCAAGTACGTATCACACGAAGTGCGATCTCTCCTCTGTTAGCAATCAATATCTTTTTAAACATTTATTTCAATTTGGTGATGTGATAATTTGATGATGTGATGATGACCAGCGATGATTGCTCATCTCCAAATCACCAAATCTATTAATTATCAAATTAGCTTGGATCTACTAAGAATAAAGGTTGGTCAAATTCAACCGGACTAGCATCTTCTACTAATACTTTTACTATTTTGCCTTTTACTTCGCTTTCGATCTCGTTGAATAATTTCATAGCTTCAATGATACATACCACTTTGCCTACTTCAATTTCATCTCCAACGTTTGCGAATATTGGTTTACCCGGACCAGCCTGGCGGTAGAAGGTTCCGATCATCGGGCTTCTTACTGCTATCAGGTTATCCTCTTTTGGTAATGCCGGTGCTGTAGGTGTAGTATTAGCTGGAGCTGCTATTGCTGCTTGTTGTTGAACCGGTGCAGACGAACTAACAGGCATTGAAGACACTATTGTTTGTGATGGCTCTTTCTTTTGTTTGATGGTGATCTTTGTTTCTCCTTCTTCAATCGTTAATTCTCCAATGTTACTTTTATTGATGAGCTTAACCAGCTCCTGAATTTGTTTAATGTCCATGTTAAGTTTTAATGTTTTAAACGGCCGCTAAGATAGGCAATGATTTATCAAAATTACAAATCTTTCTGAAATAAAATTTAAATAAAAATGGCAAAAAATGATTAAAAACCACTAAAAATGGGCAAAAAATGGGCAAAAACGGTTAAAAAATACGCAAAAAACAAAAGGGTCAAATTTAAAAATTTGACCCTTTTGGTATAAATTATTTATAAAAATTATTCTTTTACACGCTCAACATATTCACCTGTTTTTGCCGTAATACGGATCAGATCACCCTCATTTACGAATAATGGTACATTGATCGTTGCTCCGGTCTCTACCGTAGCCGGTTTTAGCGTTCTTGTCGCCGTATCTCCCTTTGCACCTGGTTCACTATAGGTGACCCTTAAAACTAACTTATCAGGTAATTCAACACTCATTGGCAAATCGGTTTCGCCATTGATCGCTACTGATACTTCCTGTCCGTCTTTTAAGAATTTAGGAGCATCGATCATTGCTTCCTGTACTACTATTTGCTCAAAAGTTTCGTTATCCATGAAGTTATAACCATTATCATCTTTATATAAAAACTGGTAAGGCTTTTTTTCAACTCTAACCGGAAAGATAACCTCACCGCTGTTCCACGTCAATTCTATCGTACGGTTATTATCTACACCTTTTAATTTGGCCCATACTTTTGCTGCGGCTCTTGCTGTCTTATTTTGACCGAATTCTATCACGCTGTACAAGTTACCATCCACTTTGATAATAAGGCCTGAGCGCATATCTGCTGTTGTTGCCATAATAATAATTTATTAATTGTATATATTTGGGTGGCAAAAGTAACGAGAGAAACGGGAAAACCGAAATTCATTATATAATTGCTTGCAAAACCTTTAACAACCCATTCATAAACAAAAAATTAGCTTTACAAAAAACTGTTATGAAAAAACTTATCTTATTATTATCAATATTAACTGCAGCACAAATAACTTTTGCCCAGGCAGACACTTCATTTAACTTTTTGAGAAACACTTCTATCCCTGATTTTGAAATAGCAAAAGCTCCCGATAGTGTTACCGTTACAAAAAAAGATGTTGTAAAAAGAGGCCATCCTTTTTTATTGGTTTTCTTTAGTCCGGATTGTGAGCATTGCCAGAAAGAAACAAAAGAATTTTTAGCATATAAAAACGAATTAAAAGATATACAGGTTTTAATGATAACGCCGATGCCTTATGCGCACGTTAAACAATTTTATACAGACTACAATATAGATTCACTTCCTAATTTCACTATGGGACAGGATTGGGCCTATCACCTGGGTGATAAATTACGACCTCATTTTTTTCCTACAATGCTGTTATATGATAAAATAGGTAACTACATAACCGGCTTTACAGGAAATGTACCAATCCCTACAATATTAGCGGCGTTTAAGAAATAATTCAGGATTACTTATTGCCAAACAGGGTAATCTATTACCTTTGCAGCGCAAATAAATTCCACCACTTATAAAAAGTTAGTTATCATGAAAGTTACTGTTGTAGGTGCAGGTGCCGTAGGTGCAACTTGTGCTGATAATATCGCTCGTTTAGAGCTTTGCGAGGAATTAGTTTTGTTAGATATCAGAGAAGGCTTTGCTGAAGGCAAATCTATCGATATGATGCAAACCGCTTCCCTATTAGGTTTTGATACAAAGATCATTGGTAGTACTAATGACTATGCTAAAACTGCTAACAGTGATGTAGTTGTGATCACTTCAGGCTTACCACGTAAACCGGGCATGACAAGAGAAGAATTGATCGGCATCAACGCAGGTATCGTAAAAGGCGTTACAGAAAGTATTTTGAAACATTCTCCTAAAGCGATCTTCGTTATCATCAGTAACCCAATGGATACGATGACTTACCTGGCTCTAAAATCAAGTGGTATTTCGAAAAATAGAATTATTGGTATGGGTGGCGCTTTAGATAGCAGTCGATTTAATTATTATTTAAGTCAGGCTATTGGCTGTTCTCCTAACGAGATACAAGGTTTTGTTGTAGGCGGACATGGTGATACAACAATGATCCCTTTAACAAGATTGGCTACTTACCAGGGTTCTCCGGTTAGTAATTTTTTAAGTGCTGATGCATTGAAAAAAGTTGCTGCTGATACAATGATCGGTGGTGCTACATTAACTGCGTTGATCGGAACATCTGCATGGTATGCACCGGGTGCGGCATGTGCACAAATGGTAGAAAGCATTTTAAGAAATGAAAAAAGACTGATCACTTGTTCTGTTAGCCTTGATGGTGAATACGGACAAAAAGATATCTGCATGGGCGTTCCTGTCATCATTGGCAGAAACGGTTGGGAAAAGATCATTGACCTCAAATTAAATGCAGAAGAACAGGCAGCTTTCAGTAAAAGCGCTGATGCTGTCAGAAGCATGAATAATGTATTGAGTACTTTATAATAGTTGATATAGCATATAGAAAATGCCGGGCTGTTGCCCGGCATTTTTGTTTACCTGAATTTTTATTTGAATTCAAATTGTAATTTATATAGATTTGGCTCTAACCAAAAACTACGCTATGTCAAAATCTCTATTTTTATCTATGTTATTCTGTGTTAGTTGTTTTACAAATTCATTTGCACAGGCACAAGCTTATACCGTAACAGAATCATCGCCAGCTGTTGTTAATGGATTAACAATGGGTTTTAATATTAAAAATGAAGAGCAAAAGGAAGTTGGTTCAAAAGGAAATTTCTCCAGATATTCAATTCAATTCTATGTTACCAATACCAGCACAGATCCGAAAATAATTTTATATAAAGATGGCTGGAATAATAACGGCAATACAAATGACCAACTTGCGCAATTCAACTGCCTCAATGCAACGGGTGCAAGGTTAACATCAAAATCAGCGATCATATCTGCAGTTCCCTGTACCGTTATGGCGCTGGTAGATGACAAAGATTGTAACGGTAAAATAATACAGAATAAAAGATTTGTTCAGATCGGTTCATGGATAAAAGCAGGGCAAACGATCACAACAAGCGCTATTGTTATTGTTCCCCTAAATGAACGCCCGAATATGCAAGTACAATACTTGGCTAATATGTTACAGCCTGCTGCTTCCAATTATGATAATAATATGAACACTCAGTCAGTACAACAACAAGCTCCACCTCCACCTCCTGATAGAGATAGGGATGCAAATTTTTCTAAGATCATGAATGTATCAAAAGGAACCTATTTAAATAGTCAGCAAGGATACCTTAGCTGTGGTGATATTGATAATAACTCGTGGAGTGCGCAATGGAAATTAGTGCCAGTAATGGGAGGCAATTATTATATCATAAAAAATAAACAAACAGGAAATTTTATTAGCACAGAAGACCCTACTTCAATGATCTCTGATAATTACAATTCAAAATCATCTATGTGGATAATGGAACCTGTTAGCAATTCGAATTTATTTTACTTGAGAAATGTAAATGACGGAACTTACCTCAATGTAAAATTCGGAAGGATACAAACCAGCACCATTGGGAATGATATAGAGAATGCAAAGTGGACATTAGTGCAATAAGTTTGTCTGAATTGGGATTCGTCGGATTTAGGGATTTTAAGATTAAAATTAAATTCGCTAGATCTTCGCGAATCCATTAATCCCGGAATCCGACGAATCCCAATTCATACAACAACCTAATTCACACCATCCGCAACCATTTCCTTATTGATCTTCATCACTAATCCTTGCAATACCTTACCCGGACCAACTTCTGTAAAATGAGTTGCGCCGTCTGCGATCATGCTTTGTACGCTTTGTGTCCAGCGAACAGCACCTGTTAACTGATCGATCAAATTCTTTTTGATCTGCGTTGCATCTGTAACAGCTTTTGCTATCACGTTTTGATAGACAGCACAAGAAGGATTACTAAAAGTTGTTGCTTCAATTGCTGTGGCTAACTCTTCTTTGGCAGGCAGCATTAACGGTGAGTGAAATGCTCCGCCTACAGGCAATACCAATGCTCTTTTTGCACCGGCAGCTTTCATTTTTTCACATGCTATTTCTATTCCTTTTATTGATCCGCTGATCACTAACTGACCGGGACAATTATAATTTGCTGCTACGACGATCTCACCGGTCTCTGCGGTAACTTCTGCGCATATTTTTTCTGCTATTGCATCATCTAACGCAAGTATGGCAGCCATTGTGGAAGGATTTAATTCGCAAGCTTTTTGCATCGCTTTCGCTCTTATTGAAACAAGCTTTAATGCATCAACGAAACTTAAAGTATTATTAGCTACCAACGCAGAGAATTCACCCAATGAATGCCCTGCTACCATATCAGGCTTGATATTATCCAAAGTTTTAAACGCAATCACTGAATGTAAAAACACTGCAGGCTGTGTTACGTTTGTTTGCTTTAGATCTTCATCTGTTCCTGTGAACATAGTATCTGAAATACGGAAACCTAAAATTTCATTCGCCTGTTCAAATAATTCCTTTGCTGTTGCATTTGATTCGTATAGATTTTTTCCCATTCCGGAAAATTGACTTCCCTGTCCCGGGAATACATAAGCATGCTTCATCGTTAATTTTTTATTGAGAGTACAAAGAAAACAAAAAATCCCTCAAAAGAGGGATTTGATAAAGTAGAATTTTTATTACTAGTGTAATTTAGCGCTAATTAATTTTAAGAACTCGCTACGCGTTGTATTTTTCATAAATTCCCCGTCAAAAGCAGAAGTAGTGGTAACAGAATTTTGTTTCTGTACTCCACGCATCATCATACACAAATGCGACGCTTCAATTACAACAGCTACACCAATGGGATTTAACGATTCTTTAATAGAAGTTAATATCTGGTGCGTTAATCTTTCCTGCACCTGCAACCTTCGGCTATAAACATCCACCACTCTTGCAATTTTACTCAGGCCTGTTATCCAACCATTGGAAATATAAGCCACATGCGCCTTACCATAAAATGGCAACATATGGTGTTCGCACATGCTGTACAATTCAATATCTTTTACAATGATCATCTCACTAACATCTTCATGAAACTTAGCTGAGTTTAAAATATCATTTGCATTGAGATCATATCCTTGCGTCATGAACTGCATCGCTTTCGCCATGCGTTCAGGCGTTTTGATCAATCCTTCTCTTTCAGGGTCTTCTCCCAATAAAGCAATACTTTCTTTATAAGTTTTCATCAATCCTGATGTCACTTTTTCGTCGTACTCTTCAATTTTTTTATAAGCCATATTTAAATTGTTAATGGTAAATGATAAATGGTAAATGATAAGAAGTAAAATAAGGTTTGCGTTAACCATTTACCATTTATCATTAACCATTATTTATACAGGGTATTCTACAAAATTCCTTTCTGTTTCATACAAACGTATTTGCATATAAAACTTAGGATCAATTTTATCTCTTAATAGATTATAAATAACGATCGCGATATTTTCTGCTGAAGGATTTAAATTTTTAAACTCTTCCGTATCCTCATTTAAATTTTTATGATCGAATTTATTTAATACATATTTTTTTGTCAGATCACCTAGTACTTTCAGATCGATGACATAGCCAGTAGCAGGATCAACTTCACCCACAATTTTTATAATTATCTCATAATTATGCCCATGAAAATGCGGGTTATTGCATTTGCCAAATACCTGCTGGTTGGTTGCTTCATCCCAATCAGGATTATTCAACCTGTGCGCGGCATTAAAATGTTCTTTTCTGTATACTGCTACTTTCAAGTAATTAAGAATTAAAAATGAAGAATTCTTTTAGATCAAGTTAGTATCTATTTTTCTTACTACTGATCTGCTACTTACTAATTACCAAAATACTCAACAAAAATGCGCGGAGTTTCGTACAACTTTAAAGAATGAAGCTGCACGCCTTCCGGCAAATGCGGCTTTAATTCGTTCCATATACCGATCACTAAATTTTCACTTGAGCACATTTTATCTTTCATAAAATCGACATCCAGGTTTAAATTTTTATGATCGAGCTTATCGATCACATGTTGATTGATAAGAATGCTCAGTCTTTTTACATCAAATACAAAACCGGTATCTGGGTTTGGCTCTCCTCTTAATGTTACGTATAACTCAAAATTATGCCCGTGCCAATTTTCATTAGCACATTTGCCAAAAACTTCTTCATTCTTCTCTTTTGTCCAGGAAGGATTGAAAAGCTTATGAGCCGCGTTAAAATGTTCTACACGTGTGAGATAAACCATTGAACTAATAAAAATTTCCGCAAAGGTAGCATAGTAAATTCTAAAATATGCCGCATAAACACGAAATTTGCACGATGCAAATCTTACTGGTAGCCGCTACAAATTTCGAAATTCAGCCTTTTATTAGCACTGATCATACATTAGATGTGTTAATAGCTGGCGTGGGCGTTCCTTCTACACTATATCATCTGCAAAAAAAATTGTATGAGAAACGATATGATGTTGTAATTCAGGCAGGTATAGCAGGTACTTTCTCAAAGGATAGTCCGTTAGGTAAAACGTATATGGTAAAACAAGATACTTTTGGAGATCTTGGAATTGAAGAAAAAGGTGATTTCTCCAGTGTGTTCAAATTAGGCTTTGCTTCAGAAAACGATTTTCCCTTTGAGTATGGCTGGTTAATGAATAAGCATTTATTGCTTTCTTCCGAATCTGTTGTTGGCGTTACGGTAAATAAAGTGAGTGATAGCGAGATACAAAAACAACAATTGATCAAGGCATATAACCCTGCTGTTGAAAGTATGGAAGGTGCTGCATTTCATTATGTTTGCCTGCAAGAGAAAATATCTTTTTTACAATTGCGAAGCATTTCTAATCATGTTGGTGAAAGAGATAAAAGCAAATGGAAAATAAAAGATGCGATCACGAGCTTGAATATCGAAATAACTAAAACCATTACATTGCTAAATGGATAAATTGTTGAATTGTTGTGACGATAGATAAAAGTTCTTCCTTACAACATTCTGCAAAAAAAACAATTTAACAATGCAACAATAAAACAATTTAACAATGAAGCTAACATTAGGGTTTTCTCCTTGTCCGAACGATACATTTATTTTTGATGCACTCGTTAATAAAAAGATCGATACAGAAGGATTTGATTTTGAGGTGGTATTAGAAGATGTGCAGACACTGAATCAATGGGCAAGAGAAGGCAAGCTTGATATCACTAAACTAAGCTACGGTGTTTTACCATTGGTATTGGATAGATATATTACGCTGAATAGTGGAAGCGCATTGGGCGCGGGCGTTGGGCCATTGCTTATTGCCAATCCAAAATTATCAGATGTTGAAACAAACATCGAATATGCAAAAATTGCTATCCCCGGACAAAATACAACGGCTCACTTACTTTTTTCTTTAGCATATCCGAATGCTACTAACAAAGTTTTTTTACGATACGACGAGATCGAAGATTTTGTATTGGCGAATAAAGGATTGGGGGTTATCATTCATGAAAATCGTTTCACTTACCAGGATAAAGGACTGATCAAAATAAATGACCTGGGAGATTATTGGGAAAAAGAAACGGGCAACCCCATTCCATTAGGCGGTATTGTTATTCGCCGTGAATACGATCTGGCGATGCAACAAAAAGTAGATGCACTGATCAGGAAAAGTATTGAGTATGCTTTCTCTAATTACCCTGCTTTAACTGATTATATTAGAACCCACGCACAGGAAATGAGTGAAGATGTAATGCGCAAACACATTGACCTCTATGTAAATAATTATTCTATTGATCTTGGAGAAAGAGGCAGGTTTGCTGTAAACAAATTATTAAAAGTGTACGCCAAAACGAATCTAAAATTCAACGAATACCCTGAGATTTTTGTTAGCAGAAAATCAACAGCTGATGCTGTTAAATAATATTATTTGTTTTTCAAAGCATTGCCGTACACTTCCAGGCAACGCTTTCTCGCCAATTCATGATTAACGATCGGTAATGGATAAGTAAATTCCTGAAACTCAGGCACCCACTTTTTTATATAGATTAATTGCGGATCAAATTTTTGCGTTTGCAAGTAAGGATTAAATATTCTGAAATAAGGCGCTGCATCACAACCGCTACCTGCCGCCCATTGCCAACCTCCATTATTGGCTGCAAGATCGAAGTCTAATAATTTTTGGGCAAAATATACTTCGCCCAATCTCCAATCTAATAATAAATGTTTGGCCAAGAATGATGCTACGATCATGCGAACACGATTATGCATAAAACCTGTTGCATTTAATTCTCTCATACCCGCATCAACAATTGGATAACCCGTTTGCCCTTTGCACCACAGATCAAATTCACCATTATCAATTCGCCATTCGATAGTATCGTAAGCTGGTTTAAATGCTTTCCCTTTTCCCACCTGTGGAAAATACCAAAGGATCATTTGATAAAAATCTCTCCAGATCAATTCATTCAGATATGTTTCGCTTAATACCATTCCTCTTCTTGCAATATCACGAATACTTATTGTTCCAAAACGAAAATGCAAACCCAATTTAGATGTGCCTTTGATCGCAGGAAAATCTCTTTGCTGCTGGTATTTTTTCACCAGCTCTTTATCTAATTCTTTGGAAGGAAAATTGGACAGTGTTTCTTCACCAACAAATCCTATTGATTGCAATGAAGGAATATTTTGTGCAGGCTGTTTGAAAAAATTAGAAAAATATTTCCCTGTGGGATAAGCTTTTAAGTGAAATGCTTTCAATTCCGCTTTCCATTTTTTACTGTAAGGTGTAAATACAGTATATGGAGTGCCGTCATCTTTTATCACTTCATTCTTCTCAAAAATAACCTGGTCTTTATAGGTATGTAGACTTGCGCCTGAGTTACTAAGCAGATCGTTTATTAGTATTTCTCTTTCAACTGCATAAGGTTCGTAATCATGATTTGTAAATACTTTTTCAATTTTGTATTTGGCCAGCAATTGTTTGTACACTTCTAGTGGAGTGCTATGATAAACTTCCAGCGAAGAGCCTATTGTAATTAGTTGTTGCTGCAACTCCTGCAATGCTATATGAATAAAAGCTACTCTCCTATCATTTTTATCTTCCAGTTCATTTAAAATATTGGTATCAAAAATAAAAATAGGCACAACGGTATGATCGCTTTTTAAAGCATGGTATAGCGCTGCATTATCCTGCAAACGAAGATCTCGCCTGAACCAAAAAATATTGACCGTCTGCATAAAAATAGAATTTGAAAATTATAACCAGGAAAGTGCAGGCAATAAAGCAATACAGATTTTTTTAATGATCGTGTTACTATACGTTTTATCCCTGATAGATTGTACCCATTGAATATTGCGGATCGTATTTGTTGTAAATACTTCATCCGCTTGTAATACATCTTCGATCGTTAATTCTTTTTCAATTAGCTCAAAGCCTGCCGTCTTGCTATTTCTGATAATATAATTTCTCATTATGCCGGCTACACAGGCTTCAGTCAAAGATGGGGTGTAAATAATTTCATCCTTTATAATAAAAATATTAGCGATAGTGGTATCACATATTCTATCAGCACTGTTTAAGATGATGGCATCGTTCCATTTTTCTTTTTTGGCATGAAGCGCACCCATTAAATATGGCAGGTAATTATTATGCTTCAGGTTACTCAATACATCGTATGTTTTTTTTGCATCAGTATAAATACCTACTACTAAACCGTTGCTATTCAAGTTTCCATTATTATCAGGTAATGGCCAGCTTTGAATAAAATAATTGGGTGAATGATTGACCGCATCGTACAAACCGCCATCGCCTCTAAATACATTTAGTCTTATGCGTGCACTTGCTGTATGTTCATTTTTTTTAGCGAGCGCCACTATTTGTTCCTGTAAATTTTCGGGAGAGAAATGTTTTGGCAGATCAAATTGTAAAACTTTCAATCCTTTCCATAGGCGTGCGAAATGATCATCCTCCAATAACAATTTACCATTGGTCATTTTGATCGTTTCAAACAATCCATCTCCATAACGCAATCCTCTGTTCTCAGGACCAATCGTTGAAGTATCAGCAGCGAATATTTTTCCGTTAAAATTGAAATAACTCATACGCTGCAATATAAAACAAGTTTTTCGCAGGTCATCTACATTAAAATTTTAGTGTTTCAATGATCACCCTTGTTACCGTTCCCCAGATACTAAATTCCATATCATCTGTTATTGGTATTGGTTGATATTTAGGATTAGCAGGCATCAATCGGATACCACTTCTATTCTTGATATAATACTTAACAGTAAAATTTCCATTTACAATTGCCACAACAATATTATTATTGACAGGAACAATGGAGCGATCAACAAGTAGTAGGGATCTATCGGGAATATTTGCTTCTACCATTGAATCTCCAGAGACACGAAAAGAAAAAGTCGAGAATGGATTGGGCCGTAAATATTTATTAAAGTCAATATTTTCTTCAATATTACCCTTAACTGGCGCGGGATAACCTGCAGTTACAAGCCCATGATGTATCACTTGTATCGGATTTAAGCTTTCCGGCGCTATATCTACCATATTTAGTTCGTTCATTAGCTAATATTTTTAGCAAAATACTAAATATTTTACATTTATAGCGGTGTTTTTCTTTTTTTATTTGAGGCTTTTCTCTTTTTTGAACTTTTTTAAACAAAAAAAGTATGTGAAATAGGGTTGGGCATCATTAAGATATTCAGCTGAAAGCTAACAATATCAAGGCTTTAAACAAATTATTAACTGGTTTAACTTAATAAAAGAACGTTTAAGTTGGTTTTATACAGGATATATCACGGTGTATCTTTGAGGTATCAAGGAACAAGCTGTGAATCAGCCTTAATAAAAATTTAAGAATTTCATATAGCAAGCAATCGTTAAAGTCCTTCTGTTTCTACAGAAGGACTTACTTTTTTAGGTAATTCCTCCCATATTTGTGTAAACAACAATACTTGCAACAATTCAATGGAAACAATTCACGAGAATAAGAAATTTGAAAATATAGATTATTCAGAAAAAACTATAGTTAACCAAGAGTTTACTGATTGCGAATTTATTAATTGCAATTTTACTAAAAGTGACCTGAGCTATAACAGCCTTATGGATTGTAGCTTTAGGGGATGCAATTTTTCTTTGACCTTGTTGAATAATACCGGTATTAAAAATATCAGCTTCTCAGATTGTAAAATAGTGGGTATCGATTTTAGCAAGTGCAATAACTTCCTCTTCGCCGTATCTTTTCAAAATTGCCATTTAGATTATTCTTCCTTTTTTCAAAAGAAGATGAAGAAAACCAATTTCATTGATTGTTCGATAAAAGAAGTGGATTTTGTAGAGACAGATCTTTCAATGTCGGTCTTTAAGAATTGCGATCTGCTTGATACGACGTTTATAAGGACCATCCTGGAAAAGGTAGATTTTCGTACTGCAAAGAATTACTCTTTTGATCCGGAACTAAATAGAATTAAGAAGGCCAGATTCTCTTACCTGGGCATCACCGGCTTATTGGCTAAATATGATATTGATATTGAATTCAATTAAGCCATGCCGCAAAAAACACATAAAATTTTAGGGATAAAATAGGTTGGGTATCATTAAGTCATCCCGTCGAAAGTCAACAAAATCAACGCTTTAAACATTTATTTAACGGCTTTGACTTAATAAAAGAACGTTGAAGTTGGCTAAAAAGGAGAAAAATAGCGCTGTATCTTTGGGGTAGAAAGGAACAAAATCATACAGCAGGCAATCGTTAAAGGAACAATCAATCGTTAGAACGGGTATTATAACCCAAAAATATAAAGAGAACAAGCTGTGAATCAGCCTAATTAAAAACTTAAGAATTTCATATAGCAAGCAATCGTTAAAGTCCTTCCGTTTCTACGGAGGGACTTACTTTTTAAGGTATTTTCCCTCTGCGGTTGCAAAGATGAATCAAATTTTGGAATTCAAACGTTTTTTCAAATATTTATTTTTTATCTATAAAATTGCAACAGCGTATCATTTGATAGCAATGACCAATATCCTGATTTTGTATCTTTTGGTCTAACAAGCTATATCCCGCTACCACCCTGCTTATTATAATATTTTTACAGCTAAAAAAGCAAACGGCTAAATCGATTTTTCAAAAATCCACAAACAAAGGCTATCTTAGCGCAACCAAATTTTCTTTAAACCTAATGAAGGTTTTACTCAAACAGGCTACTATCGTCAATTCTTCTTCTCCATTTAATGGGCTCGCGAAAGATATTTATATAAAAGATGGGATCATTACTGCTATCGCAGATTCAATTACCGAAAAGGCCGACAAAGTAATAGACACTAAAAATTTATCTGTAAGCATCGGCTGGATGGACATTTTTTCTCATTTTTGTGACCCTGGTTACGAACATAGAGAAACCTTAGAATCAGGTGCAAGAGCTGCTGCAGCCGGCGGTTTTACAGAAGTAATGGTAGTACCCAACACCAACCCTGTTGTACACAGCAAATCTCAAATAGAATACATCATTCAAAAGTCAAAGGACTTTGCAGTTACCATATATCCAATCGGTGCCATCACTAAAAATGCAGAAGGAAAAGAATTAGCTGAAATGTATGATATGCACCAATCTGGCGCTATCGCTTTTAGTGACGGCATTCATAGTATTCAACAACCCGGTGTATTGTTAAAAGCACTTCAATATGTTTTGGCTTTCGACGGAACAGTGATACAATTACCTGAAGATAAAAGCATCAGTCCGCATGGTTTAATGAACGAAGGTATTATCAGCACACAGCTTGGTTTACCCGGAAAGCCTGCCATTGCTGAAGAATTAATGATAGCGCGTGATATAGAACTGGTAAAATATACAGGATCAAAAATTCACTTTACCGGCGTATCAACTAAAAAAAGCATCGAGCTTATTGCAAAAGCAAAAGCAGACGGCTTAAAAGTTTCTTGCTCAGTAACGCCCTATCATATTTTTTTCTGCGATGAAGATCTTATTACTTACGACACTAATCTCAAGGTAAATCCTCCGCTAAGAACAAAAGAAGATATGCTGTCACTGAGAGAAGCTGTAAAAAACGGTACTGTAGATTGTTTCTCTTCTCATCATATCCCGCAAAATACTGATAGCAAGATCTGTGAATTTGAATATGCTAAAAACGGCATGATAGGATTAGAAAGTTTGTTTGGATCGGTTTTATCGATCGTGAGTAATACTAAATCAGTCGTGGATCTTTTAACCATCGCACCAAGAAATATTTTCGGAATTGCCATACCCGAAATAAAAGAAGGCGCACATGCTAACCTTACTTTGTTTGATAGCAGCAACGAATTTATTTTTGAAGAAGCAATGATCCGGTCAAAATCAAAGAACTCCGCTTTTATCGGCAAAAAATTAAAAGGAAAAGTTATCGGTATCATTAATGGCAGTAAACTGGAATTGAATTAATGAAAAAAATAACAGCAGGCCGCAAAGGTTTGATCACTGCAGCAATAATGATCATTCTTTCTTTGATCTTTTTTTATGGATTAAAACAGCCGATCGATAGCTCCTACCAAAACATTATTTACATCGTTTACGCAATTGGTATTCTATGGAGCCTGATAGATTTTAGCAGTACAACTACCGGCGCAACAAAATTTAACGAATACTTCTCAGAAGGATTTAAGACATTTATAATGGTTACTTTTTTAATGGTGATTTATACATTGATCATTTATTTATGTAACCCGCAAATAAAAGAAGCAAAACTGGCACTCAATAACCAAATGTTATTACAGGAAGGCAATTATACGCCGGCTGAAATAGCAGCGAATGCAGAAAAATTAAAATCTATCTTTATACCAATGACATTGGCAGTATATACTTTTATATACCTTGTTCTGGGCGCTTTAATAACCGCGATATCGTCGGCTTTTATTGGTCAAATGAAAAAAAAATAAACGTATGGATCTATCTGTTGTAATACCATTATTGAATGAAGAGGAATCATTACCTGAATTAGCTGCATGGATAAAAGCAGTGATGCAGGCAAACAATTATTCTTACGAAATAATTATGATAGATGATGGCAGCACGGATAATTCATGGTACGTAATTGAAGCCTTAAGAAAAGAGAACAGCCATATAAAAGGTATCAAATTTCAACGCAATTACGGAAAAAGCGCTGCATTGAATGAAGGCTTTAAAGCAGCGCAGGGCGAAGTTGTTATAACAATGGATGCTGATATGCAGGATAGCCCTGATGAAATACCCGCTTTAAGGAAAATGATCGTAGATGATGGCTTTGATCTTGTAAGTGGATGGAAAAAAGTACGCTACGATAATGCTATTACAAAAAATCTTCCTTCAAAATTATTTAATGCAACTGCAAGTAGAGTGTCAGGCATTAAATTACATGATTTTAATTGTGGCTTAAAAGCATACAAAAAAAAGGTGGTCAAAAATATTGAAGTATATGGTGAAATGCACCGCTATATCCCTTTATTAGCTAAGTGGTCAGGTTTTAAAAAGATAACAGAGAAGGTAGTCGAACATCGTCCGAGAAAATATGGCGTTACAAAATTTGGCTGGAATCGTTTTGTAAATGGATTTCTCGATCTTGCTTCCATCATGTTTGTAGGAAGGTTTGGAAAGAAACCAATGCATATTTTTGGTTTATGGGGCACGATCGTTTTTTTTATCGGTACTTGTATCTGGATATATCTTTTTATTGCTAAATTCTTTTTTGCAGAATTCAGTATGACAGCGAGACCTCTTTTCTATGTGGGACTTATTTCATTAGTAATAGGTACACAGCTTTTTTTAGCAGGGTTTCTCGGTGAATTGATCTCTCGTAACGCTACAGACAAAAACTATTATTTAATAGAAGAAAAGGTCGGCATTTAATTTCTCTCCATTTTAATATGAAAATAATCATCATCGGTTCCGCATATCCGTTCAGGGCAGGTGGCATCACCTCGTATAATGAACGATTAGCCAGGGCTTTTACACAGCGTGGTGATGATGTTACGATTTATACTTTTTCTCTACAATATCCTGGTTTTTTATTTCCGGGCACTACACAATATTCTACAGAACCTCCTCCAACTGATCTTAACATTCATGTTCGTATCAACTCTATTAATCCTTTTAACTGGTGCAGTGTTGGCAACGAATTGAAAAAAATAAAAGCAGACCTTATTGTTGTCAGATACTGGATTCCCTTTATGGGACCATGTTTTGGAACTATCTTAAGAAAAGTAAAAAAGAATAAACATACAAAGATTGTTTGTATTGCAGATAATGTTGTCCCACATGAAAAGCGTTTGGGAGATATTGCTTTTACTAAATATTTTTTAAAGCCGATCGATAGTTTTATCACGATGAGTGAATCTGTATTAAACGATCTCAAAAAATTCGAGCCAAATAAACCTGCGGTCTTTGTTCCTCATCCTTTGTATGATAATTTTGGAGAAAAAGTAAGTAAGGAAGATGCAAGAAAAAAATTAGGGCTCCCTTTTGATCAAAAAATATTGTTGTTTTTTGGATTCATCCGCAAATATAAAGGGTTAGATATTCTATTGGATGCGATGAAAATTTTACAAGATCAAAATCTCAATCAAAAAATAAAATTACTGATCGCCGGTGAATTTTATGGAGATAGAAAACCTTACGATACCCAGATAGAACAATTAGGAATAAAAGACAGCCTTATTTTACGAACGGATTTTATCGCTGACAGCGAAGTGAAATATTATTTATGCGCTGCTGATGTTGTGATTCAACCTTACAGAGATGCTACACAAAGTGGCGTTACACCATTGGCTTATCATTTTGAAAAACCAATGATCGTTACCAATGTTGGCGGTTTACCTTCATTAGTGCCTGATAATAAAGTAGGATTAGTAGCGGAGCCCAATGCCATTTCTATTGCTAAAAAGATCATTGAATACTTCGAAAAAGGCGAACAATACTTTCTGCCCTATTTAATTGACGAGAAGAAAAAATACAGCTGGCAAAATATGACGGAATCCATCATTACAATTGCCCGGCGATAGCTGCTGCCAATTATCTCTTAATTTACTTTTTATTGCTAAATTGCACCCCAATATGATTTATCGTTCAAAAGCTCCTTTACGCATAGGCCTTGCAGGCGGAGGTACCGATGTTAGTCCTTATAGTGATGAATATGGTGGTGCAATTCTTAACGCCTGCGTATCGCTATTTGCATATGCAAGTATCGAACCTATAGCCGAAAACAAAATTATTGTTGAAGCACTTGATAGAAAAGAGCAACAAGTATTCGATTTTGCTACTTCATTACCGCTCGATGGTAAACTGGATCTGTTAAAAGGTGTTTACAACCGTATTCAAAAAGATTATGGTATGCCGGCAACCGGACTTCGCTTATCTACATTTGTGGATGCGCCTGCCGGTTCTGGGCTTGGCACTTCTTCAACATTGGTAGTTGCCATACTTGGTGCTTTTGTAGAAATGCTAAAACTCCCTTTAGGTGAATATGACATTGCACATTTGGCTTATCAAATAGAAAGAGAAGATATTCAATTGGCAGGCGGCAAGCAAGATCAATATGCGGCAACATTCGGGGGCGTAAACTTCATGGAATTTTATGGCGATGATAAAGTAATCGTGAACCCGCTTCGTATTAAATCGGAATATATTCATGAGTTAGAAAATAACCTTGTCTTATATTTTACTGCTACCTCAAGAGAGAGCGCTTCGATCATTAAAGAGCAGGTAAAAAATGTAAATAATAAGAACGAAAAAAGTATCGAAGCCATGCATCAATTAAAAGAGCAGGCCAGAATGATGAAAGAGGCTTTGCTAAAAGGACAATTAAGGCAGATAGGAGAAATTCTTGATTTTGGATTTGAACAGAAAAGAAAAATGGCCGCAAACATCAGCAATAATAATATTGAAGCTATTTATGAAGCAGCAAAAAAAGCCGGTGCAACTGGAGGTAAAATAAGTGGAGCAGGAGGTGGTGGATTTATGATATTCTATTGCCCTGATAACACCCGTTATACTGTTATTGATGCTTTAAATGCTTTTGGCGGCGAAATAAAAAATTATTCTTTTACCCAGTACGGACTTTCTACCTGGACCATATAAACAACAAAAATGAAACAAATAAAAGGAATCATACAAGCTTCGATCGATGTAAAAGCTGAAATATTACAAAACGATGCTTTATTAAAAACAATTACTGACTGTGTTGACCTGGTTACAGCTGCTTTTAAAAATGGCAACAAGGTTTTATTTTGTGGCAACGGGGGCAGCGCTGCTGATGCGCAACATCTGGCTGCAGAATTCAGTGGCAGATTCTATACAGATAGAGATGCTTTGCCTGCTGAAGCATTGCATTGCAATACCTCTTATATTACCGCTGTGGCAAACGATTACAGTTATGATGTTATTTATTCCAGGATAATAAAAGGTATTGGGAAAAAAGGCGATGTATTGATCGGCTTAAGTACTTCGGGCAATAGCAAAAATATTATGAATGCTTTTGAAGTTGCAAGAGAAAAAGGGTTAATCACTATCGGCTTTACCGGTGCTACAGGTGGTAAAATGAAATCCCTTTCGGATCATTTGATCAATGTTCCATCAACCGATACACCACGCATACAAGAGAGTCATATATTATTAGGGCATATCATCTGCCAGTTAGTAGAAGAAAAATTATATCCTACGGAGAAAAAATAATTGCTACAATTTATTTAATAAAAAAGCGAATGGTCATTTGATCATTCGCTTTTTTATTTGTCTGAATTGTGATTCGTCAGATTTGTGGATTAATGGATTCGCGAAGATCTGGCGAATTTAATTTTAATCTCATAATCCCTGCATCCGAATCCCAATTCAGACAACCACAAAAAAAGTTGGTTACCCAAAAAGGGTAACCAACTAAACAAAGACAGTTATATTATAAGATACTTTCTCTTAATAATCCCGGATTAAGAAGCGTAAGCTTCCGTACCATGATCAAATAGATCAAGACCCATCAACTCACCTTCAGCTTCTACACGTAGTTTCCAAGGATGAGGTAATTTATTAATGATAAACATCATAATGATCGTAACGATGAATACAGCCATACAGATAGTGAAACTACCTATACATTGTGCTTTGAACACACTTGCATCACCACCGTAGAATAGACCAGCTACAGGAGCTGAGTTATCAGCACCAGTTGGTCCTGTTGCACCGTATTGGCCGCAAGCGAACAAACCTAAAGAGATCGTTCCCCAGATACCGGCAACACCATGTACAGCAACAGCTCCTACAGGATCATCGATACGGATATATTCCATAAATACCATAGTTAACCAAACTACTATACCTGCAATACCGCCTAATAATACTGCTCCTAGTGGAGAAACCCAGTAACAAGGACAAGTGATAGCAACTAGACCGCCAAGTACACCATTTAAAGTATAACCAAGGTCAAATTTACCTTTTGTATCGCCGAACCAAAGTGCAACGTACATAGCAGTGATACCACCAGCACAAGCCGCAAGTGTAGTATTAGCAGAAATACGACCAATACCTTGCATATCCATAGCTGATAAAGAACTACCCGGGTTAAAACCATACCAACCGAACCATAGTACGAATGTACCTAAAGCTGCAAGTGATAAGTTATGAGCAGGAGGCATACCACCACCATCTCTTTTGAATACGCGACCTAAACGCGGTCCAAGTACAATAGCACCAGCAAGAGAGGCGATACCACCGATACTGTGTACAACTGTAGAACCAGCGAAATCACGGAAACCTGTGCCTAAAGTAGGGAACAAATGACCTGTAGAACCCATTAAAGCTAAGAAGCCGTCTGGACCCCAAGCCCAATGTCCGATGATTGGATAGATAAAACCTGTGATACCAATACTGTATAGGATATCTCCTCTAAAGCTAGTACGACCGATCATAGCTCCTGAAACGATTGTAGAACATGTATCAGCGAATGCATATTGGAATATCCAATGCGCTAATATAGGAATACCTGTTCCTGCATATGTAAGTGGAGTTCCTTGTAAGAAGTACCAGCTTTTTGGATCGCCACCAGCAAGAGCGCCACCGCCCCAACCGATTAAGCCATTTCCTTGACCAAACATAAATGCGTAGCCAATAGCCCAGAATAATAGGCCGCAAAGACAAGTATCGAATACGCACTCCATCAAAACGTTCACCGTTTCTCTCTGACGTGCGAAACCTGCTTCTAACATTACGAAACCTGCTTGCATACCGAATACTAAGAATGCCGCAACTAATGTCCAGATGGTATTAGCTGTGTTCATCATTGTTGTTTCATGCGCTGTGTAAGTTTCTTGAGCGAATGCTGAGTTACCTAACATTCCAGGTAATATTATCTTGATACCGATCAATAGGACCAATACGCCGATAATTTTCCCTGCAAATAAAGTAATCGCCAAGCGCTTTTTCTCTGCCGTGGTTAACTTGACCATCGGAACAGTAGCAGACTTCCTGCTACCTAATCCTGGAAATAAGTTTTTTAAAATCATGTGTGAGGTTTTTGCTGGTTTTTAAATAATGATTTATGTTATACTTCTATGATTAGAATTTGTAAACTGCTGCAAGGAAACCAGAGAAATCAGACCCTGTTCCTGTAGCATCTTTTCCTTTTGTATAGATATCGCCGTATTTAGTATCAGCTGCTTCGTAACGTATTTCAGGAATGATAGTTAGTGGTCCTACTCTGAAATTTGCTGATAAAGTTTCATCAAGAATATTTCTTGTACCGTAGATAAGCGGTGTAGGAGTTGATGTTGAACCTGGTTCGCTTTCGCCATCCATAAAGTATTCAGATCTTAAAGTCAAACCGAATAATGCTGTTGGATCCCAGTTAAGGTATAAAGCAGCACCACCCCATGCATCAGACTTTTCTGTTACACCTGAAGGAGCATTGTATGAATTCATTTTTTCAGTTAAGTTTAACCCTACGCTGAATTTAGATGATACTGTACCTGTTGCTACGAAATCAACTTGATTTTGAGATTTGATAGCTCCGTCGCCAGATTCACCCATTCCAAATGCACCTTCGTAGTTTAAATAGAAATGCCATTTGCCGTTCTTAGTTACATCATCGATTTGAGCCAATAAATGTTTAGTAGAAGATCCAGGGAAAGGAGCTACTACAGTTACAACATTTGTTGGGTTAGCAACACCTAACATAAAATGCCAAGTCTTTTTAGAGTATTCAGCCTTGATCCCTGTATGAGAGAAAGGACCAGTTGTGAACATGTAATCCATGCTATAGTTTCTGTTATTAACAGCATCCGGAACTTCATATCCAATATGTGTATACCATTTACCGATAGTGAATTTAACACCAGTAGCACCCTTACCTGTGTAAAGACCCAGATACAATTGTTTTACAGCCCAAAGAGTGGGAGTAGAACCAACAAGAGGGCCTGCGTTACCTGCATTAAATGCTTCAGCTCTTGGACCAAAACCCAGATCTGCAGTACCGAATACTTTACCAGATAAGATCTGACCAGTACCTGTTAATGAAGCCATACCTAACTCAAAAGAGTTGTTAGATTGCGTAAAGCTTGTCTTGTTATTAGCTGAAGTTGAAATGTTGTTGAAATCAGTACGTGTGTAAGCATCAACAGATCCAGATAAAACAAAAGTTTTCGTAGAATCAGTTTGGGCATTAGCGCTCAACGCGATAATTGCTGCCAAAAATGGAAGAATGATTTTCTTTCTTGTCATTGTTTAAAATTTAATTGGTTAAGAGATAAGAATTAACAAATGAATAGAGCACACAAAGCAAAAGGTTATTGATACGAATACTTTATATGCTTTATTATTGTTAAAACAAAGTTATAGGGAATAATTATTAATAAAATAATATTACCACATGTTTTTTTTGAAAAAATACTACTATATTAACCGCACAACGATAAAAAAGAATATTTTAGGGAAATAGGGATTGATCATGTTTTTAGTTACTATGTTAGCAATATTGATGCAATAGCTCGACGAAATTAACCCTACT
>JABDBG010000008.1 GCA_013288745.1 Bacteroidota bacterium | reverse complement strand
TATCATCAGTTCTTCAATCTATTTAAAAAATTAACGTCTACCGAATGTGTATTTCTATATAGCATTACAATAATAGCCAGACCAACAGTTACTTCTGCAGCAGCCACTACCATAATAAAAAATACAAATATCTGCGCATCGCTTGCTAAAGTTGGATTAGTTACAGCAAATTCAACATTGTGCATTTTTGAAAATGCCACCAACAATAAATTCACTGAGTTCAACATCAACTCTACACACATAAAAATGATGATCGCATTGCGACGTGTTAATACGCCTATCACTCCAATACAAAAAAGGATGATCGCAAGTACTATGTAATTATATATCGGCATAAAAAATTAATCTTCTTTTTTTGAAATGACTACGGCACCTATCATTGCACTTAAAAACAATACACTGCTTATTTCAAATGGAAAAACATAATCTGTAAATAATGCTTTGCCTAATTGTTCTATCAAACCAACATTACCTCCACCCATTTGAATTAAATGTGTGGTTGTATCGCTTTGTTTTAATGCCGCTACTAAAACCAGCATTAGGCTCGCGCCTGCAATCGTTCCTATAAATAGCATCAACCTGTTTTTTTGTGGTTCAGATTCTGCGTTTAAATTCATCAGCATCACTACAAATAAAAACAGCACCATTATCGCGCCGGCGTAAACAATAATATTTACGATCGCGATGAATTGCGCATTCAATAAAATATAATGACCCGAGATAGCAAAAAAAGTAACGATCAAAAATAAGATGCTGTGTACCGGATTTTTACTCACAACCACCATCGCCGCAGAACCAACTGCTAACAAACTTAAAAACCAGAATAGAATTTGTGTGATGCCCATTATTAATTGATGATTGAATTGATGATTATTTTACTGCTACTCTTCCACCCTTTGCTTTTGCATAGGCTTCTGGTTCTGTAACAGGATTTGGTATTAACAGATCTTCTTTACCGTAAATAAAACCTTTGCGCTGGAAGTTAGCCGGTGCAAATGTTTCACTTAAATAAATAGCGTCTTTCGGACAAGCTTCTTCGCATAAACCACAGAAAATACAACGCAACATATTGATCTCATATCTTGCTGCATATTTTTCTTCGCGGTATAATCCTTCTTCACCGGGTTTTCTTTCTGCGCCTTCCATAGTGATCGCTTCAGCCGGACAAGCTACTGCGCATAATCCGCAGGCTGTGCAATTTTCCCGGCCCTGTTCATCTCTGTTCAATACATGCAATCCTCTGAATACCGGACTGAACGTACGTGTTTTTTCAGGATATCTAACCGTTGGCTTCCTCTTGAAAATATGACTGAACGTAATGAACATGCCTTTGATAATTGCAGGCAGGTACAGGCTTTCTATAAAGCTCAGCTTCTTGCGATCTACTTGTTTAACTCTGTTTGTTAATGCTTGCATATATTTTTGTATTCGCTACAACCTTAAAGTTGCGCAAATATATTTTTTATGTTAGAAATGCCAACCATATTGATGGAACAAAATTACTGCTCCTGTTACCAGCATATTAAATAATGATAATGGTATCAAGATCTTCCAGCCTAAATTCATTAACTGATCGTAACGGAAACGCGGGATTGTCCAACGTACCCACATAAAAAAGAATAAAAAACAGGCTACCTTAAATAACAACGTTAGTATGTGCCAAAAAGCCAACCAGTTAGTGCCACAATGCGCAGCAACTGTATGTTCAAAAAATGGAATGCCGTATCCGCCAAAATATAAACAGATCATGATCGTACTGCTGATAAACATATTGATATATTCAGCAAATAAATAGAAACCGAGTTTCATCGATGAATATTCCGTATGGTAACCGCCGATCAATTCACTTTCCGCTTCTGCCAAATCGAATGGTGTTCTGTTACATTCTGCGAACGCACAAATTAAAAATATTAAAAAACCTAATGGTTGCTTAACGATATTCCAGCTGTACCAATGAGCCTGTTGTTGTACTACCATTGTTTTTAAACTCATGGTGCCGGTAACCATCAACAATGCGATCAATGCAATACCAAGGGCCAGTTCGTAACTAATAATTTGTGATGCAGCACGTAGGCCACCCATCAAAGAAAATTTATTATTACTTGCCCAGCTACCAATCATTATTCCATATACACCTAAGCTTACAACGCCGAACACATATAAAATACCAATATTGATGTCTGCTATCTGCAAAGAAAAATCTCTTCCTAAAATGTGGATCTTATCGCCCCACGGCACAACAGCGCCTGTCATCATTGCCGTTAACATCGCTAAAGATGGTCCAAGAATAAATAAAAATTTATTCGAAAAATTCGGGATGATCTCTTCTTTAAAAAACAATTTCAATCCATCTGCCAACGGCTGTAAAATACCGAAAGGACCGGCACGGTTAGGTCCAACCCTATCTTGCAAAATAGCTGCTACTTTACGTTCAGCAAATGTTGCGTACATCGCAATTACTAAAGATGCAACAACTACAACAGCTATTAGTGCAAGCTTTTCGATTATAACCGCCGTATCAATTGATAAAAACATAATTAATTTATTGTTCCTTTTATAAAGTCAAAATTCAAAAGTGAAAAACCAAAAAGTTATTTCTCTTCAACTTATGGGTTTTGACTTTTCACTTATTTATTAAAGTCGTTGCTATGCGCAGGACCTTGTATCTTACTCAGATCGATATTTAATTTATTTACTTCACTTACATCATGAATATCCATTAATAACAGAGGCTCTCTGCCACCCATTACTTCCTGGAGCGTCTCTTTTGGTTTAATTACACCAACATAATGTCCTTGCGCAATTACAGAATGACGGTTGATTAATGTCGGTCCTTCTATTGTCCAGTCTTTCGTTTCTTTTTTATCAAAGCGGCAGGTGTTACAGATCCACCCCGGTTTGCCATCAAAGCTTTGTACTTCGCCCCATTGATCTTTTCTTGCTGTTACGCGAAATACTTCTTCGCCGCGTAACCATAAAGTTGTTTTGCCACAACATTTTGGATTTTCGCAATTGCGATGTGCATCTACCGGCTTAGTGAACCAAACACGGTTTTTGAAACGGAAAGTTTTATCTGTTAAAGCGCCAACAGGACAAACATCGATCATATTACCGCTGAAGTCGTTCTCGATCGCTTTAGAAATATAAGTTGAGATTTCTGCGTGCTCACCTCTATCCAAAATACCATGCACACGTTTATCAGTTAATTGATCCGCCACATACGTACAACGGTAGCAAAGAATGCAACGCGTCATGTGCAATTGTATGTAAGGACCGATATCTTCTTTTTCAAATGTTCTTCTTGGAAATTCGTAGCGTGTACCTTCTTTACCATGTTCGTAGCCAAGATCCTGCAAATGACATTCACCTGCCTGGTCACAAATCGGACAATCCAACGGATGATTCAATAATAAAAATTCTACCACACCTGCTCTTGCATCTTTTACTTTATCGCTCGTGATATTTTTTACGATCATGCCATCCATAACAGTTGTTCGGCAACTTGCTACCAATTTAGGCATTGGCCTTGGATCAGCAGTTGAACCTGCAGCCACTTCAACAAGGCAGGTACGGCATTTACCACCGCTGCCCTGTAACTTGCTATAGAAGCACATTGCAGGAGGTGTAACGTCACCGCCAATTTCTCTTGCCGCAGTTAATATAGTAGTGCCCGGAGCAACTTCGATGGTTATATTATCGATGGTTACTTTAAAATTTGCCGGTGGTGCTTTTACTTCGTCTGCCATATTATTAATATGTTCTTTTTTGCTTACGCTGTTACTGGTGGTGTTGGAACATGGATCGGATCAGCATAATGCGCTAGCCCGTAATTTCTTCTTTGTGCTTCTTCAGGATTTTTGATATGCCATTCGAATTCATCGCGGAAATGCCTGATCGCCGCTGCAATTGGCCATGCTGCTGCATCACCCAGCGGACAAATAGTATTTCCTTCGATCTTGCGTTGTATATCCCAAAGCAGATCGATATCACTCATTTTGCCTTTTCCTGTTTCAATATTTTTTAAAACCCTTTCCATCCAGCCCGTTCCTTCGCGGCATGGAGAACATTGTCCGCAACTTTCATGGTGGTAGAAACGCGCTAATGTCATGGTATGACGAACAACACATTGGTCTTCGTCCAACACAATAAATCCACCGCTACCCATCATTGAACCTGTTGCAAAACCGCCATCACTTAAGCTCTCGTAGTTCATCATACGCTTTTCACCTTTTGCCGTTGTCAACAAAAGATTTTGGGGTAAGATAGGAACGGATGACCCGCCCGGAATACAAGCTTTTAATTTTTTACCATTGGGTATGCCACCACAATATTCCTCACTGAAAATAAATTCTTCCACAGAGATGGTCATATCGATTTCGTAGATACCCGGTTTATTAATATTTCCACAAGCAGAAATTAATTTGGTCCCGGTACTTTTTCCAACGCCGATCTTAGCATATTCTTCACCACCAATATTCATGATAGGAACAACTGCTGCTAATGTTTCAACATTATTAACCACCGTTGGCCTTTCCCATGCGCCTTTGATCGCCGGAAATGGAGGTTTAATTCTTGGGTTACCTCTTTTACCTTCTAAGCTTTCGATCAAGGCTGTTTCTTCACCACAGATATAAGCACCTGCGCCACGATGTACATACATTTCACAATCAAACCCAGAACCTTGTATATTTTTTCCTAACCAACCGTTTTGTCTGGCTTCGGCAATCGCATTTTCTAAAATTTCTGCTACCCACGCATATTCACCACGGATATAGATATAGCTCGCATTACTACCTAACGCGAACGAAGAGACGATCATTCCTTCGATCAATAAATGCGGAATGAATTCCATCAGGTACCTATCCTTAAAAGTTCCAGGCTCGCTTTCATCTGCATTACAAACCAGGTGACGCGGAATACCTTCGGGCTTAGCGATAAAGCTCCATTTCATTCCCGTAGGAAAACCGGCACCACCACGACCGCGGAGTCCGCTTTTCTTTACTTCTTCTACAATATCTGCAGGAGCCATTTTCAGGGCTTTCTCTACACTACGGTAACCACCTTCACGACGGTATACTTCGTAGGTACGAATACCTTCAACATGTGCTTTTTCTAGTAATAATTTTCTTCCCATTTATTAAAATGTAATCTTTCTGATTTAATTAGCTTTCGCTCTGCACTCTTCAATTATCGCATCTACTTTTTCTTTGGTAAGATGTTCACGATAATTTTTACCCAACTGCATCATTGGTGCATAGCCGCAGGCGCCTAAACATTCAACGGTCTTTAAAGTAAACATTCCATCAGCCGTTGTTTCACCAACTTTGATGTTTAGTTTTTGTTTGATATAATCAATAATATTATCGCTGCCATTTAACATACAAGGGCCAGTCTGACAAACTTCAAACATGAATTTTCCGACAGGTTTTAAATTGTACATACTATAAAAGCTGGCTACTTCATATACTTCAATTGGTTCGATGTTTAACAAGCCAGCTACATAATCCATTACAGGCGTATCTAACCAGCCACCAAATTCATCTTGTGCCAAATGTAGTACAGGCAGCAAAGCACTTTTCTGCCTTCCTTGCGGATAATGCGAAATGAGTTCTGCAACCTTAGCTAATTTTTCCTGCGAAAATGTAATCATAACAATATATCAATTAAACAATTCTTCTTTGTATTACGCATCCAGTTCTCCCGCGATCAAATTCAAGCTACTCATCGTAATGATCGCATCGCTCAACATACTTCCTTTTGTAATTTCAGGATATGCCTGGTAATAAATAAAACATGGCCTGCGGAAATGCAGTCTGTAAGGTGTTCTTCCACCATCACTGATCAAATAAAAACCTAACTCACCGTTAGCACCTTCAACAGAGCTGTATACTTCACCGGCAGGAATTTCTGTTTCACCCATTATTATTTTAAAGTGATAGATCAATGCTTCCATTTTCGTGTACACATCTTTCTTCTCAGGTAAATAATAAGCAGGAACATCTGCATGGAATATATCCGCCTCCGTACCTTTAAATTCCTGTACTTTTTTGTATGCCTGGTTGATAATACTTAAGCTCTGCCACATCTCTTCGTTACGTACCAAGAAACGATCGTAGCAATCACCCGTTGATCCCACTGGAACAGTAAATTCAAAATCCTGGTAACTGCTATACGGTGTGTGTACACGTACATCATAATCAACACCTGCTGCTCTTAAATTCGGACCGGTAAAGCCGTAGTTTAATGCGCGTTCAGCACTTATCGGACCACAACCAATTGTACGTCCCATAAAAATACGGTTACGCAAAAACAGGTTCTCGAATTCTTTTAACTGAACAGGATATTCTTTTAAGAATTTTTCTAATTTTTCAAATGCAGTGTTGGTAAAGTTTCTTTCAAAGCCTCCGATACGGCCGATGTTAGTTGTTAAACGTGAACCACAAACTTCTTCATAGATCTCATAGATCAATTCACGGTATTGCATTAAATATAAAAATCCGGAGAACGCACCACTATCCACACCCACAATAGAATTACAGATCAGGTGATCGCTAATTCTTGCCAACTCCATTATAATAATACGTAGGTAATCAACTCTCTTCGGTGTTTCAACACCGAGTAATTTTTCGCAGGTTAAATGCCATCCCATATTGTTGATCGGAGATGAACAATAATTTAGCCTGTCTGTTAAAGGAGTAATTTGATATAAGGGTCTTCTTTCCGCAATCTTTTCAAATGCTCTGTGAATATACCCTACTGTTGAAGTAGCTTTCTGAATACGCTCGCCATCCATTTCCAGAATATTCTGGAACACACCATGCGTGGCAGGGTGCGTTGGACCAAGGTTTAGTGTAGTAGTTAGTTTTTCTAAAGAACCTTCTGGTAATACTATGTGTTCAGTTGACTGCATTGCTTATTTTTTTGTTACCAACTTTTGTTCGTTATTCATCATCGTCCCCGAAAGCTTTCGGGGCTCACAGCGTTTATACCATTGCTGATCTATCTTCCAAACATTGCATCATCCTTATCAACTCTTGTCTGCTCTTCCATCGGAAATTCTTTTCTCATCGGAAAATAATCCATCTCATCAACATTTAAAACCCTTATCAAATTTGGGTGACCTACGAAATTTACTCCAAAAAAATCATAGGTTTCTCTTTCCATCCAGTTGGCTGATTGATATATAGCCGTTGCGCTAAATACATCAGGCTTTGTAACATCTGCAAACACTTTAAAGCGGATGCGGACATTATCAACCAAATTATGCAAATGATATACAACTGCTAATTCTTCTCCTTTTTTTGCAGGATAATGAACAGCTTGCAGATCAGTCAAAAATTGAAAACGTAATTCAGCATCATCAAATAAAAATTGTAACACTTTTAAATTCTGATCCTTCGGCGCGGTAAAAGTCAGCATGCCATATGGCTCAACCCAATCCGTTAGTTGATCGCCAAATTTTTCTACCAGCCTTTGTTTAATTATTTCGTTCGTTAAGCTCATTATATTGTTTAATTGTTTGATTGATCAATTGTTGATTTGCAAAACAACAATTTAATCATGCATCAATTTATCATTATTGAATACCGTATTCAGCGAGCATATCCTTGTATTTCTCTCCTGTTCTTCTTCTCAAACTTTCGTTTCCTACCAGTTCCTGAATTTTCATAAAGCCATCTAAAATAGCTTCGGGTCTTGGCGGACAACCAGGCACGTATACATCTACCGGGATGATCTGATCGATCCCTTGTAGAACGGAGTATGAATCAAATATACCACCACTGCAAGCACAGGCGCCTACTGATAAAACCCATCGTGGCTCTGCCATTTGTAAATAAACCTGTTTTAAAACTGGCCCCATTTTTTTAGAAATAGTACCCATTACCATTAAAAGATCGCACTGGCGCGGAGAGAAACTCATGCGTTCTGCACCAAATCTTGCGATATCATAATGACTGGCTGCTGTAGCCATGAACTCAATACCGCAACAAGATGTTGCAAATGGTAGTGGCCAGATAGAATTTTTTCTTGCTAACCCAACTACTTTTTCAAGTGAGGTTGCCATAAACCCATCTCCCATGAAGCTCGCAGGAGCTTCAACCATCTTAACTTTATTATTAAATCGTACCGGACGAGACATATCTTATATTTTGAATGCTATAGTTAAAATTCTTAGTCTTAATCTTCCCAGTCCAATGCACCTTTTTTAAGGATGTATATAAAGCCTGCAAGGAATAAAGCTACAAACATAATCACCGCCAAAAACCCGTGCCAGCCTAATCCGCGAAAATTTATTGCGTAAGGATAAAAGAAAATAACTTCCACATCGAACAACACAAACAGAATGGCTACCAAAAAATATTTAATAGCCATTGGCTGACGGGCATTCCCTTTTATTTCAATACCGCTTTCAAAATTTTGTAGCTTTTCAGCTGTATTTCTTTTTGGGCCAAACCAATGTGTAAGTCCCATCATTGTTCCAATAAAACCAATGGCAAAAATCAACTGGATGCCGATTGGCAGGTAATTCGCAGAACTATTTATAGAAGAAACCTGAAGGAAAAAAAGACCCATAATTGCTATTATTCAGAATTGAATGACAAAAATACGACAAAGGGATCAAAAAAAAATCTATGTTTTGAAAGAAAAAATCCCTGTCCGGATGCTCCAAACAAGGATGTAATCATATTATCTTTTTGCTATATTTCTTACTGTGTATTTCCTGAACTAGGAGGCGTTTTTTTAGCCGCTGCAGGTTTTAAATTAAGTTTGCTGATCACTTCTTTATTTGATAAAGCCTGAGCATCAGTAGGATCCAGGGCC
The DNA here is from genome assembly GCA_013288745.1 of Bacteroidota bacterium. Classification (GTDB taxonomy): domain Bacteria; phylum Bacteroidota; class Bacteroidia; order Chitinophagales; family Chitinophagaceae; genus Ferruginibacter. Next base: position 43,874 of record JABDBG010000008.1, on the reverse strand, counting down.
AATATTTTATCGCAGTAATCAAGCGCCATCTGTTTATCACGCTTAACATTTACATAATAAGGAACAAAATATTTGTAACTGCCGATCAGCTGTTGCTTGTATTTCACCGTATCGGCCAAACCTACATCTATCGCTTTTTGGAAAGACGGATTTGCTAAACCTTTTTGCATGGTTGAATCGATACCCCAATAAGATTTGCCCATCATATAAAATCCAAAAGCATCATCCGGAAATTTTTGTGTATAGATAGTAAATGCCTGTACCGCATTTTTGTAAGCGCCTGCTCTAAAATAACTATAGCCGGCATTATACAGATCTGTTTTTGTTGGATTTGCTTTTACTGCTACGATCTTACTATAATAATCGCTCGCTCCTTTAAAATCTTTGCTGGTTTCGTAATCAGTAGCTATCGATCTTAAATGCGTTACTTTATCTGCTTCTAAAGAATCCAATGCTAATCCTTTATTGATAGAGGTTGTTGCTAATGCAGTATCCGCAGCACCTAATTTCAACAAAACCCTTGCGTAGGTAACATAATCGGTAGAACCGATCTTACCCGGAATTTGTTTAGCAAAATATAATTCGAAAGAAGACTTCGCATCTGTTGAATCACCTAATCTAAAATAAGCGTACGCTTTTAAACCGTACAAAGATGGAAAAGGTGTTGGACCCGCGGCTGCGATGCAATTATCAGATTGTGTGATCGCATCTTTAAATAAGCCTTGTGCATATTTCATTGAAGCCCTGTAATAACAAGCGTTGGGTTCATCTGCACCCATTAACGTTAAATATTGCTCTAAGTAGTTGCCGGATTTTGTAACGTCTGTAGTATAATAATACTGATACAAATTATAGTATATCGGTGAATAATTGGCATCTTCCGCTATGGCGTCATTATAATATTTCAAAAAAATATCTTGCTGCGTAAACCCTTGCGTCTGGTATAATTTGCCTATTTTATAAGATGCCCTTGCATAATTCTTTTGAATTGATAATGCTGTCTGGTAAGACTTCTGTGCAGAACCACCATCACCCAGTTTTTTATAGGCATCCCCCAAATTGCAATATATATCCGGGTTCTTAGCGCCATCCTTTAACGTAGTAGCCAAGGTCAGTTTATCGATTGCATATCCGGCATCTCCGGTTTTCGCCTCAACATTCGCAAAACCAATAGCATTTAATACGGCTGCATTTTTACTGTTACTTAAACTGATAGCTGTTTCAAAACGATTGTGTGCATCAGCAGTTTTGCCTTGTAATAATTCTATATGTCCCAACCCTGCAATCAACAATGCGCTGTTAGAATTTGCCATCAATGTTTTTTGATATAATGCCTGTGCAGAAGCGGTGTCATTTAACTGAAGCTCCGCTTGTCCGAGCCAGTAAGCAGCATCCACATCATTTGGGTTAGCAATGACGAGTTTATTAAAAACGTCTTTAGCGCTTATATACTTTTCATAATAGAAAAGCTTCTTTCCATCATCGATACTTTGTGCCTTAACAATTGCAGCGATACATAATATGCTACATAACAGTAGGGCCGATTTGATCTTATTCATTTTTTGTTTATTTATACTTATGCAATGATATTAATTTTTAAGACAGCTTTCGCGAAAGCAAACTCAATCTGTATCTAAATTTTCATTAATCTTAACGTTTCTGATCTGGAACCCGATCTTGGAGGGACCTAAATAGGCACGCCTGAAGATCAATTGCCCACGCTCGAATTGTAAAAAATCGATAAAGCCGGATCCCAGGCCGCTATAATTTTCTTTCAGGATATAATACAAACCGCGTACCAATGGGTAGCGCCTCGTTTCTATTTCCAGCTGCGATGGTTTTACATAAGGTGAATCTGAGCATTCATCACATCTTATATAAGCCATCTTTACTTTCTTCAACATTGCTACCTGTGCCGTATCCTCCGGATTACCGATCCAGCTTATCCCTACCAATCCAATAGCATCTGTATTTGTCGCAACATAATCTAAAACACCCTGACTATTTTTCACTGCTTTTACAACGCCGGTATCAAATTTTTCTCCTTTTAAAATACTGTCGATCGCGAACCTGACGGTGCTGGTTGCGCTAAGTCCGTCAAATATTATTTGTTGTTTTTTAGTCGACTGCCCTGCTAATATTTTTTTCAACTGGCCAAAAGTAAAAACAGTATCCGTACTTTTATTATTGACAATAACAGCAATGGCATCTGTTGCTACCTTATCCCAGCGAGGGGTATAACCGATCGAATCTTCAAAAAATTGCCCTTCGTCATCAGTTAATCCTCTTGTTACTATCACCATCCTTGTTGCAGTATCATGCAAAATATCTTTTAAACATTCTGCTTCCGGTTTGTAGTGCGCAATGATATGCGCATCAGGATAAGAATCTTCGTACGCAGCTATTTCAGCATCTATCACCGGTTTAAAAGATTCATCCACACTGATGTTGATGGTGCCGCTTTTGATCGTTTCCGTTTGTTTATTTTTCGGATGATCACAACCGGTTAGTAAAACAATAACGCACAAAAAGAACTTCAAAAGATCATTCATTATATGTTGGTATTATATCCTCTGTAAATTCTGAATGCTCCATATATCCAACAGATCACTGCAAATAATTTTATCATTAACGGATCATATAATGCAACAAACTGAGCTGTGTATTTTATTGGAAACATTAGTAAACATCCCGCAATTATCATTAATGTACCCATGATATAATTGCTGATACTGCGAATAAGGATCGAGTTCTTTTGTCTTTTAGTTAACCGTTCTTCTTCAAAATCTTCCTGTGCCATGACTTACTTTTAAATGAGTTGCCAAATTACTAAAATATGAGATGAATTTACTCTATAATTCCATAAAAGGAAAGGATAAATGGTAAATGATAAATGGTGAATTTTTAGCAGGGATTTGTATTTGTCATTTATGATTTACCATTTACCATTGTTATAATTATATTTGCCATCATGAAAATCTTAATGGTTTGCCTTGGCAATATTTGTCGGAGCCCTTTGGCAGAAGGAATTTTAGAGCAGAAAGCGCAGGAAGCAGGATTCAACTGGACGATCGACAGCGCTGGAACAAATGGTTATCATGTGGGCGAATCTCCACATAAATTATCGCAAAAAGTGGCTTTGGAACATGGCATTGATATCAGTCACCAGGTAACAAGAAAATTTATAACGGAAGATTTTGACAGGTTTGATAAAATTTATGCCATGGCTGAAGATGTGGTGGACGAAATGAAAATGATCAGCGGCAAAAATTACAATGCAAAAAAAGTCGACCTGTTATTAAATGAATTGTATCCCGGACAAAACAGGGATGTTCCGGATCCATGGTCAAGACCGGAGTATGTTTATCATGAAGTTTTTGATCTGATAGAGGAAGCTTGTGATGCGATCATTGCTAAAGCTGTTTAATTGTTTTATTGTTGAATTGTTTTGTTTTCTGTTTTATTGTTTTTTGGAATTTAAAATTTTTAATTTTTAGTAATGTCAAAACCAAGCATACCACAGGGCACAAGAGACTTTTCCGCAGATGTGGTGCGTAAACGCAATTATATTTTATCTACCATAAAAAATGTTTTTGAATTATATGGCTTCCAACCGCTGGAAACGCCGGCGATGGAAAACCTGAATACGTTGATGGGAAAATACGGTGAAGAGGGTGATCGTTTAATTTTCAAGATCATTAATAATGGCATCAACGATCCTAAAAATATCGATAAGGCAAAAGCAGGTTTTGAAAAAGTACTGGAAGGAAAGAGCAGCACAGACTTAACAGAACGTGCTTTAAAATATGATCTAACAATTCCGTTTGCCCGTTATGTTGCGATGAATCATGCTCAACTAACATTCCCCTTCAAACGATATCAGATACAACCTGTTTGGCGCGCAGACAGGCCACAAAAAGGCCGCTACCGTGAATTTACACAATGTGATGCAGATGTAGTTGGCAGTACTTCTTTATTGAATGAAGTAGAGCTAGCTAATATTTATCATGAAGTTTTTACGCGGTTAGGAATTACAAATTATGAGTTAAGAATTAACAGCCGAAAAATTTTGACGGCTTTGTCAGAATTATGTGGCGGCGCTGATAAATTAACAGATATCACTATTGCGATTGATAAGCTGGATAAGATCGGAATAGAAAAAGTAAAAGAAGAATTACAACAAAGAAATTTAAACGCTGATCAAATTACGATCATTGAAAAATATTTAAACATCACCGGAACCAATGAAGAAAAATTAACGAAAGCAAGATCGCTGTTTGGAAACATTGAAACAGGCGCAAAAGGAATTGCAGAACTGGAATATGTTTTTCATCAGGCAAAAAACATCAAACTGCAAATTGATTTTACACTAGCGCGTGGTTTAAATTATTATACCGGAATTATTTTTGAAGCAAAAGCTCCTGCAGAAGTTCAGATAGGCAGCATCGGCGGCGGCGGTCGTTATGATGACCTCACGAGTTTATTTGATGTGCCTGGCATACCTGGTGTCGGCATCAGTTTTGGTGTTGATAGAATATATGATGTAATGGAAGAGCTAAAACTTTTCCCTGAAAATTTACAGGTCAGCACGAAAGCGCTCTTTTTTAATATGGGAGAAACCGAAAGCCTTTTTGCTTTTGGCATTATGCAGCAATTACGCAGTAAAGGCATTGCCTGCGAATTATACCACGAGTTCACAAAAATTGGCAAGCAGTTTACTTACGCAGAAAAAAAGAATATCCCCTACGCCATCATCATAGGCAGTAAAGAAATGGAGGAGAAAAACTGTATGGTTAAAACCCTTGCGACAGGTGAACAGAAGGTATTTGCGATTGATCAGTTACATGAAGCAATAATGAATAAATAAAAACATGAACAGGTTTAAAGAAACAATTTATAATACTTTTATTGCCTTACTGATATTTATTCCTATTGTAGCAGTTGCCCATTATTATCTTTTTCCTCAGGAAACAAAATGCATATTGATAGACTATTCTTCTTTTAAAAAAGATGGAAGATTATATTATGATACCGCAACATCTCCAAAAACTATCGATTCCTTAAAATCTGTTATTAGTGAGGCCTCACTTCGCATTGCTGATTTTTGGGGAGAAAAAAAAGCTGATCCAAAATTTATTTATTGTGCTACCGATAGCATTTTTAAAAAATACGGAGATAACAATCTGGATCCTGCCACAACGCATTATAAGTTGGGCAGCTATATTGTGATCAACAAAAATGGTATTGACCTGGATATCATAGCCCACGAAATGTCGCACGCTGAACTTGAAAAACGTATAGGATTTTATAATGAAACATTTAAGATCCCTACCTGGTTTGATGAAGGGTTAGCCATGCAAAATGATTATCGGAATTATTATTCAGAAGACAGGTTGAAGGCTATTTCTGATAATTTTGAAAATTTACCTGAGCTTGATAGTTTAAAAACAGCCCGGCAGTTTTGGAGTGCCTCTCCCCAAAAAGTGATGCTTAATTACATGACGGCTAAATACCAGGTAAAAAACTGGTATTCAAAGCTAAAATTAGACAACCTGATAAATGATCTGAATTCCGGCGAATCTTTTGAAAAAGCTTATGATCAATAAGTTATTCAATCCGGCCTATTCGTTACAATTGGACCCAATATTCTGTTTACTCGCACATTAACAGTAACTTTGTGCTTTGAAGTATTCTATTTACGCGATAAATAGTCGCTTTCTCACCCATTAGAACAAAACAAACAAAGTTTATGTATACTCATATTTGGAATAAGTACCTGCCCGTGATCAGGATCCTGCTAAAAAAATCAGCAACAGGTAACCAAACGCTTGATCTTAACCGTATCGATTTCGAAAGAGCCGGTAGCGGACGCAAAGCAGGATACAAATTCAATATCGAGTTCGAAGATGGAAAAGTAACAAATGTTATCAGTGGTTCAGATCTGGCAAGCCATTTATCAATTGTGATGCTGGAAGACGCAGGAACTAAACAAATATTAAAAGACAATAATTACAGCGTAAGCCTAAATACAAGATTTCAATTACTCATAAAAAATACAACTCCCGCGGCAAAAACAGAAACGCCTGCGAAAGAGACTTCGGCTGAGTAGAACAAATTTAACTATCCAAACATTTTGACATTTAAAGATTTCGGTTTTGAAGAGCGTTTAATAGAAGGTATAGAATCTTCCGGTTATAACACGGCTACACCTGTTCAGGAACAAGTAATTCCTTTAGTCCTTCAAGGCAAAGATGTGATCGCATCTGCACAAACAGGCACCGGTAAAACGGCTGCATTTCTCCTTCCGTTAATTAATAAAATAATTACATCTCCACCTCATCATGGAGCCAGTATCACTGCATTGGTAATTGTACCAACGCGTGAGTTGGCTGTGCAAATTGCACAACATATGGAAGGCCTCTCCTACTTTACTTCGGTAAGTTCAATTGCTGTTTATGGCGGCGGCGATGGTAATGCATTTGTCCAGGAAAAGAAAGCATTGAGTATGGGTGCCGATGTAGTGATCTGCACACCGGGCAAAATGATCGCGCATTTAAATATGGGCTATGTAAAATTCGACGGACTTAAATATTTAGTATTGGATGAAGCGGATAGAATGTTGGACATGGGTTTTTATGATGACCTGATGCGCATCATCAATAGCCTGCCGGCAAAAAGACAAAACCTCTTATTCTCGGCAACCATGCCACAGAAAATAAGAGAGCTGGCAAGAAAAATTTTACACGAACCAGCTGAAATAAATATTTCTATCAGTAAGCCAAATGAAAAAATTGTTCAGCTCGCTTATGTTGTATACGAACCACAAAAAATTCCTTTGGTAAAATACATTCTGCATCAAAAGACCTTCAAATCCGTATTGATATTTTGCAGCAGTAAAATGAGCGTAAAACAATTGAACCGTGATCTCAAGAAAACGGGTCTGCCAATTGATGAAATTCATAGTGACCTTGAACAGGATGTAAGAGAAGACACTTTAATGAAATTTAAAAGCGGCCGCTTGCAAATATTAGTGGCTACAGATATTTTAAGCAGAGGTATCGATATTGATAATATTGACCTAGTAATAAATTATGATGTGCCGCATGATGGCGAAGATTACGTTCACCGAATCGGTCGTACTGCCCGTGCTGCTGCAGAAGGTACCGCTATCACATTTGTAAGTGAAAAAGAACAACGCAAATTTGCAAGTATAGAAAAACTCATCGGCAAACCCGTTACCAAAGCGGTTGTACCCGAAGAGTTTGGTGAAGTTCCTGAATATGCTCCTACAGCTTTCAGGCCAAAAGATGGCGCCGGCAGAAATCAAAAAAGACCGGGCGGCTATAACAAAAACTCATCCAGAACATCACATTAAGCGTTTTCCATTCAGCATGTAGCATCCTCTAAATGAAATATATTTGTAAAAAACATTTATTATTTCAGTATCCGCCAACATATTATCCAGTCCGATAGAATATTTAAAAGGTGTTGGCCCTTTAAAGGCCGAGCTGATTAAAAAAGAACTCAACATCTTTACTTTTAAAGACCTGTTAGAATTTTATCCTTTTCGCCATGTCGATAGAACGAAGATCGATAAGATAGCATCGCTCAATCAACAAACAGATTATGCGCAGGTTGCCGGCAAACTAATACAGTTCGATATTGTTGGAGATAAAAGAAGCAAACGTTTAGTTGCCTATTTAGAAGATGACACCGGTGAAATAGAACTTACCTGGTTTCAGGGAATTAACTGGATCGAAAAGACCTTACATATCGGCCAGCAATACCTGGTGTTTGGAAAAGTGGGGTTCTTTAACAGGAACATACAAATGATGCATCCTGAAATGGAAGTCTTTACTCCGGAAAAAGCAGGTGGTAAAAAATTTCTTGAACCCGTTTATCCTTCCACTGAAAAATTGAAAACACGCGGCTTAAACGGAAGAGCGATCGGAAAATTAACGCTGGCTTTATTACATTTAATATCTGCAAAGGACCTGCCCGAAAATTTACCGGAAGCCATTGTAAAACAATATCGTTTCATTTCAAGATTCGATGCTTTTTGCAATATTCATTTCCCTGCAACCGATGAATTATATATGCATGCATTGCGCCGCTTAAAATTTGAAGAATTATTTTTTTCGCAGATACGTCTGGGCATTATCCGTGGTGAAAGGCACCGCTTCAGCAAAGGCTGGGTATTTGACAAGGTTGGTGATCTGTTCAACACTTTTTATAACAATTATCTCCCATTCGAATTAACAGGTGCACAAAAAAGAGTACTAAAAGAAATTCGAAAAGATACGGGTAGCGGCAAACAAATGAACCGTCTCTTACAAGGAGATGTTGGTAGCGGTAAAACAATCGTGGCCCTGTTGAGTATGCTGATAGCGGCAGACAATGGCTTCCAAAGCTGCATGATGGCACCTACAGAAATATTGGCGCAACAACATTTTAACAGCATTACAGACTTGGTAAAAGATATGCCTGTTGTTGTAAAAATGTTAACGGGCTCTTCAAAGGTTAAACATCGGAGAGAAGTTTTAAAAAGCTGTGAAGAAGGAACGCTGCATATTTTGATCGGCACACATGCCGTGATTGAAGATAAAGTGATCTTTAAAAATTTAGGATTTGCAGTGATCGATGAACAACACAAATTCGGCGTGGCACAAAGGGCACAGCTCTGGAAAAAAAATACCATGCCGCCACATGTTTTGGTAATGACGGCAACGCCTATCCCAAGAACATTGGCGCTAACCGCATACGGAGATCTTGATTATAGCGTGATGGATGAATTACCTCCGGGCAGGCAACTGATAGCAACGGCTCATCGTTATGAACAGGCAAGGCCGCAGGTGATGGATTTTATCAAAGAAGAAATAGTAAAAGGCAGACAAGCCTACATCATTTATCCTTTGATAGAAGAATCTTCCAAAATGGATTATGAAAATTTGATGAAAGGTTATGAAGAAGTAAAATCATTTTTTCCTGAACCAAAATACTGGATCAGCATGGTGCATGGCAAGCAACCGGCAGAACAAAAAGATACCAATATGCAACGCTTTGTAAATGGTGACACAAATATAATGGTTGGCACAACGGTTATTGAAGTAGGTGTAAATGTTCCCAATGCTTCTGTGATGGTGATCGAAAGTGCTGAAAAATTCGGTTTATCACAGTTACATCAGCTTAGGGGAAGGGTTGGTCGTGGTAGTGAGAAAAGTTTTTGTATCTTACTGACTGGCAGCAAAGTATCAAATGATGCCAAAGAACGCCTGAAAATATTATGTGCAACCAATGATGGCTTTAAAGTTGCAGAGAAAGATCTGGAGATACGTGGACCGGGAGATATCGGTGGAACGAGACAGAGTGGCTTATTAGACTTTAAACTGGCGAACATAGTACAAGATAAAGTAATATTGGAGGCTGCAAAAAAAGCGGCTGAAGCTATTTTAGAGGAAGATCCGGACCTTAGCTCTGAGAACAACTTACCACTGAAAACTTATCTGCAACTACAAAAAGGTAAAACGGTCTGGAGTAAGATATCGTAATTCTTAACAGATTGTTACCGTGCTAAGATTAGAGTAATATTAGCATTTAGAGTAAGAACTTTGCACAAAACTATAAGTTTACAATGCTACAAAAAATAGCTACTTATTTTTTATTGGTTTTTGCGGCATTTTTTGTTGCACAATCTTCCTATGCCCAATTACAGTTCATAGAAAATAAAGGACAGTGGGATAAATCTGTGGTTTTAAAATCTGATATTAATACCGGTGCATTCTTTTTACAAAAAAAGGGGTTCACTGTTTTATTACACTCGCCGGCTGATCTATTAAATTTAGAAGAAACCGCGCATGGTAATAATATTGCTTTAAAATCCAAAACAGATACAAGTAAAAGCAGTATCGGATATGTTATCGCACCAAAGAATAGTACAGGCTCATCTACTACAACCATTCCAACTACGACATTCTCACAACCAATAATTGTCCATTCGCACGCGTACAAGGTAGAATTTGTTGGAGCATCGGATAATGTTGAGATCATTCCCGAAAAACCATTGCCAACTTATAACAATTATTTTATCGGAAACGATACCACACAATGGCAAAATAATTGCAAAATATTCCAGGCCGTAACATATAAAAATATCTACCCAAACATTGATGTACATTATTACACGAGTGCCGGAACATTGAAGTACGATATCATAATAAGACCCGGCGGTGATGTAAACAACATCGTAATGAAATACGATGGTGTTGATAAAATGCAGGTTAAAAATAAAGAGCTGGTAGTAACTACATCTGTAGGTGAAACAAAAGAATTATATCCTTATACATATCAGCTTCAGGATAATGACCGCGTTCCGCTTGATTGTAAATATGAGTTGAAAGACAGTACCGTAAGATTTAAAATAAAAGAACATGCAGCAGGTGCTACTATCGTAATAGATCCAACATTAATATTTTCCACGTTTACAGGAAGCGGTTCCGATAACTGGGGCTATACGGCAACACCCGGACCAGACGGAAGTTTTTTTGCGGGCGGTATTGTTTTTGGAAATTCTTTTCCTACTTCTACTGGTGCATTTTCCCAAACTTTTAATGGCGGTGTAAACGATGACAGAATAGGATTAGGGTATGATATCAGCATCATAAAATTTTCTGCAAGTGGCAATCTTAGATTATATGCAACTTATTTAGGAGGTAGTGGTAACGAACAACCACATAGTATGGTTTGCGATGCACAAGGAAACTTAATAATTACTGGCCGTAGCAGCTCTCCTAACTTTCCTGTCAAGCCTGCTACTAATTCAATCTATGCCAGTTCAAATTATGATATAACGGTTACTAAATTTACAGGAGATGGATCGGCCATTATTGGCTCTATAAAGATCGGTGGAACTGCTGATGATGGTGTAAATATCAGAAGCAAATATGTATCGCCGGGCGGTGCAGATGCTATCCGCAGAAATTATGGCGATGATGCCAGGAGTGAAGTAATAGTTGATGGCAGTAATAATATTATCCTGGCATCCTGTTCCCAATCCACCAATTTCCCTATTATAAATAGTACCATACAAACTTCTTTCAATGGTGGTAGACAAGATGGTGTGATAGTAAAATTTGCATCAGATCTTTCATCGGTAATTTTCAGTACTTATTTTGGAGGTAGTGGTGATGATGCTTGTTTCACCGCATCGGTAAATCCGCTGACAAATAATTTATACATTGGAGGAAGTACCACAAGTACTGATTTACCGGGTAATAAAACCGGCGCCATAAGCAGTAGCTTTTTAGGCGGTATTACTGATGGCTACATCACAGAATTACAACCTGATGGCAGCGCCATTATTAAAACAACTTATGTAGGAACCGACGGCAATGATATGCTGTATGGATTACAATTTGATAAAAGTGGATTCCCATATATCATGGGCTCAACAACAGGCAGCTGGCCTGTTATAAATGCAGTTTTTAGCAATCCCGGAGCTAAACAATTTATAGCCAAATTACAACCTGATCTTTCGGCGTATGTTTATTCCACCGTATTTGGTACCAGTTCAAATATTCCCAATATTTCTCCGGTTGCATTTTTAGTTGACCGTTGCGAAAATGTTTATGTATCGGGATGGGGAGGCTCATTTGATAACGGTGACGGATACCCGTCAGTAGGAACAGCAGGTTTGACTACTACGGCAAATGCTATTCAAAAAACTACCGACGGTAATGATTTTTATTTTTTTGTATTGGAGAAAAATGCCAATAGTCAATTATTTGGTAGTTTCTTCGGACAAGATGGTGGCTTTGCAGATCACGTGGACGGCGGTACCAGTCGCTTTGATGATAATGGAATTATTTACCAGGCAATATGTGCCAATTGCTATGGTGGTGCAACCTTTCCGGTAACGCCCGGAGCCTGGTCATTAAAAAATGGAACGGGTACGCAAGGATGCAATGAAGCTGCGGTAAAAATTGCGATGAATTTTGCAGGCTTAGGCGCAGGTATCAGAACGATAGGTAACGGAATAATTGGAGACTCTGTTGGTTGTTTACCTTTTACTGTCGAATTTGTAGATACGGCTTCTACTGCAAAAAAATACATCTGGAGTTTTAATGATGGTTCGCCGGATACAAGTACAACCACCACGCTTGTATCGCACACTTTTAAGTCAACCGGTTTATTTACAGTAATGCTGATCGCAGAAGATAGCAGCAAATGCAATATTCGCGATACGGTTTATAAACAGATAAGAGTAACCTCCAATGTAGCCAACCTGGATTTTAGATATGACAAGGTAGGTAGTTGTGATGCTTTAAATTATCTTTTCACTAATCTTTCTACCTCGTCACTCGGCTTTTCACCAACGGCTCTTTTTGTATGGAATTACGGTGATGGCTCTCCGAATGATACATTAGCATTAACTGCAACAAAAGTACATACGTTCCCTTCGATCGGCTCTTATGATATAACGCTTTGTGTGCTCGATACTTCTGTATGTAATTCTACTGAATGCGCTTCTAAAATAATAAGGGTTGCATCAGTCGTAAAAGCATTAATTTCTTCACCACCGAGAGGATGTGTTCCCTACACAGTAGTTTTTGGTAATAACAGTTTAGGTGGAACAAGCTTTACCTGGAATTTTGGCGACCCTGCCAGCGGTGCATCAAATACTTCTACAGATATAAGTCCTACTCATATTTTTAATGATACAGGAACTTATACAATAAAGCTGGTGGCATCTGATAATAATACTTGTAACAAAATAGACAGCACAACAACAACTATTAGTTTATTTCCTAAACCTACGGCGCAGTTTTCATGGTCGCCTGATCCACCCGCAAACAACACGCCTACACAGTTTATTAATACAACGATCGGCGCAACAAAATATTTCTGGAATTTTGATGAGAGTAGCAACACCTCAACAGAATTTCAACCGTTATATCAATTCAATTTATCAACAACGTTTCATGTTTGTTTACAAGCTACCAATGATGAAGGTTGCAGCGATACTACTTGTCAGGATATAAAAGCTATCGTAACTTCACTACTGGATGTACCCAATGCTTTTACTCCCGGCAAACCCGGCAACAACAGCATTATAAAAGTAATGGGCTTCGGTATAGGATTGATGGATTGGAAAATATACAATCGCTGGGGTCAATTAGTTTTTGAAAGCACTAATAAAGAAATTGGTTGGGATGGCACTTATAAAGGTGTGCTGCAACCAATGGATGTATATACTTACACCTTACAGGTACAGTATACAGACGATAAATTATATACAAAAACAGGAGATATTACTTTGATACGATAAGCAATTTTATTGAATGACTAAAAACAGAAAAATATTATTGATCCTTTGGGTTGCGTTGCAATCGGCTTGTTCATTGCAGGCACAGGATCTTCATTTTTCTCAATTCTATAATTCACCGCTTTCTCTTAATCCTGCTAACACCGGTTTTATTCCTGATGCAGATTATCGTGTTGGTTTGCATTATCGTAATCAGTGGTCTTCGATACTGGCTGCTCCATACAAAACAGTAAGCGCCTTTGCGGATGCACAGGTTTTAAGGAATAAGATTGAAAATGGATGGATGGGTTTGGGTGCTTATATATTAAGTGACGTTGCAGGTAGCGGCACATTGAGATCTACACAAGTATATGGCTCATTGGCTTATCATCAAATGTTAGGCAGAGGAAGCCTGGTAACTGCAGGCTTTAATATGGGTTGGGCCAATAAACAGATCGATGCAAGTAAATTAACTTTCCCCGATCAGTTCAATGGTGTTTTTTTTGATAACACCATTCAGAATAATGACGATGTATTAAACAGGACCAATGTTAGTTTTTTTGATATGCAGGCAGGTGTAAATTATGCATACTTTCCTACAGCTGATGTTTACCTGAATATTGGTTATTCCATTCAACACGTGAACTCTCCCACCGAATCTTTTTTTTCTGATAAAGAAAGCGCCAGCAGTAAATTACCCATACGCCATATTGGTTTTATAAGTGCTATTTTAAAACCTAACGATAAAGTTATTCTTAATCCCAATGCCTATTTTACTACGCAGGCAAAATCAAATGAGCTAATGTTTGGCTTAAACGCCAATTATAGTTTAGAAGATGGTGGCAGCAAACAATTAATAGTAGGCGCTTATTACCGCTGGGGCGATGCAGCTGTTGCTGTTGCAGGAATTGAAATAAACCATATCCGGTTTACATTTAGTTACGATATCACTACATCGGCACTTAGTCAATTCAATAACTCAGAGGGTGCTACAGAATTTAACCTGTTAAAGAAAGGATTTTACAATGATAACAACACACCAAGACAATCTTTGTGTCCCGAGTTTTAAAAAGTAATTGATTCCGCTTAAAATATCTCAATTAATTTTACCAGATATTAAATATGAAAAAAATCCTCATTGCCATTTGCTTATTAATAATTGCATCACAAGCAATGGCGCAGTTTACCCGGCAGGATGATACTGTAGATCCGGATAATTTTGGATTTAATAAAAGATCTCTATTCATCGGAGGAGCGGTTAACCTTGGTTTCAGCGGCAACACCTTTGTTGCCGGAGCTAACCCCGAAATCGGTTTTACCGTAAAAGAATGGTTAGATGTTGGAGCATTGTTAAACATTAATTATTATGCTCAGAGTGCCGACCCTAACCTGTATTATAATTACAATACAAGAACAAGAAGTTTTGCCTACGGTGTAGGTGCTTTCACCCGTATTTATCCGGTCAATTTTCTTTTCTTACAAGTTCAGCCCGAATTTAATTTCACGAATATTAATTATAAAGATTTTAGTGCTATTCCTGCACAAAAATATTCTTACCAAACGCAAGCTCCAAGCCTGTTAGTAGGCGCAGGATATTGCCAGAGGATCGCAGGAGAAAGCAATTTTTATATCGCTGTTTTAATTGATGCATTGGATAATCCAAATTCACCATACAGAGATGCCTATACCAATACCATTTTACCACAATATCGGGCAGGGTTTGATATTTATTTACATCCGCACGGATAATTCATTTATTATATAATTTTCATATGCAGAAGATAACAGCTCTTCTGCATTTTTTTTGATTCGCATCGCTGCTACACTATCTTTACTGATAGAATCAATTGTCACTATTTATTTATCTTGAACAAAATTCAACATGTCTCCTGTAGTATTGCTATCATTTGTTTTGGGATATTTTTTGTTATTGTTTGCAGTAGCAGCATACACAAGCCGTAATTCAACGAACGATTCTTTTTTTATAGGTAACCGAAACAGCAACTGGATGTTAGTTGCTTTTGGCATGATAGGTACTTCTTTAAGTGGCGTAACTTTTGTTAGCGTACCGGGCGCCGTTGCCAAAGAATCATTTGCTTACTTTCAAATTACAGTAGGTTATTTTATTGGTTACATTATCATTGCTTTTGTTCTATTGCCGCTTTATTACAGGCTACAGCTTACTTCTATTTACACTTATTTGAATGACCGGCTCGGCATAGCCTCCTACAAAACAGGCGCTTCTTTTTTTATATTATCAAGAACTTTAGGCGGTACAGCAAGATTATATTTAGTAGTAAATATTTTACAGGAAACTATCTTACAAAGCTTCGGCGTTCCTTTCTGGCTAACTACATTCATCATTCTCATAATGATATTGTTGTATACTTATAAAGGTGGCGTAAAAACTATTGTATGGACTGATACCTTGCAAACAACCTGTATGCTGGCAGGCCTGATCATTTGCAGTATTTATATTTTAGGCAACCTGCATCTTGGTATCAGCGAAAGCTTACAGGCAATGAATGACAAAGGCTATTCTACCATTTTATTTTTTAACCCCAACAGTAAATTATTTTTTGTAAAACAAATAATTGCCGGCGCATTTATCGCTATCACCATGACGGGTATGGACCAGGAAATGATGCAAAAAAATATCTCCGTTAAAACATTAAAGGATTCTCAGAAAAATATTATCACATTAGCGGTGATCATGTTGGTGGTGATATTGTTATTTCTTTTCCTGGGAGGGTTACTTTATTTATTTGCTGCGCAGAATAATGTTACTGCAATCGGTGATAAAATATTCCCTGTAATAGCCTTGCAACATATGCCGCATTTCATATCCGTTATATTTATCATTGCATTGATATCGGCATTATTTCCCAGCGCGGATGGTGCTATTACAGCACTTACTTCTTCTTTCTGTATTGATATACTTGGTATTCAAAGAAGGACAGACTTAACTATTGAAAAAAAGAAAAGAATAAGACAAGTTACCCATCTCACATTTACCGCCGTATTTTTAGTAGTTGTGTTGTTATACAAATGGAGAAACGAAGCAAGCATGATCGGCTTAATACTAAAAGTTGCAGCCTATACTTACGGACCATTACTCGGCTTATTCACTTTCGGTATTTTATTAAAAAGAAGTGTAAATGATAAACTGGTTCCGGCTGTTTGTATTGCAGCGCCTATCATTTGTTTTTTTATAGATAAATACCAGCAACAATGTTTCGGTGATTTTCAGGTAGGATCTGAGTTATTAATATTAAATGGTGCGCTTACTTTTGTTGGCTTATTACTTATTTCAAAAAAGGCGTAACAACCCATGGATAAGATCATCAATATTTTAGCTGAGCAATATGCGGAAAATTTTTCTTCGAAAGAAGATGACGTTGCCTACGCTTCAGCCGAAGCAACTTTGCAAATGCATCCGCATGCGCATTTACAAAGCAGTCATTTACAGGGCAAATTATTAGAAACAATAAGTTGCTTATTACAACCTGCAAGAATATTGGAGATAGGTACTTTTACGGGTTTCAGCGCTCTGTGCCTGGCTAAAGGTTTACAACAAAACGGCAAATTGCATACCATTGAATTAAGAGAAGAAGATGGCATCATTGCGCAAAATAATTTTGATCGGTCTTTGTTAAAGGAAAAGATACAGCTACATATCGGTGATGCTCACCAAATTGTAGCCACATTGAACGAGGCGTGGGATATTGTTTTTATTGATGCTGATAAAACAGGGTATATTGATTATTACGAGTTAATTTTGCCTTTGGTAAAGTCCAATGGCCTGATCATCGCTGATAACGTTTTGTTTCACGGTGATGTTTTAGAGGAAACGATAAAAGGGAAAAGCGCAAAAGCCATTCATGCATTTAATGAACATATAAAAAAAGATACCCGGGTAGAACAGGTTTTATTAACAGTAAGAGATGGCTTACTGTTGATAAGAAAACTATCATAAATTCAACACAATGAAAAAGGTTTTAATAACGATCGCTTCAATTCTACTATTACAATCTGCCTTTGCACAGCTAATGACTGCAGAGCAATATATAGCACAATATAAAGATCTGGCGATAGCCGAAATGCAGCGCTCAGGCGTGCCTGCAGCTATTACACTGGCACAGGGATTATTAGAAACTGAGAATGGCAACAGCGTTTTGGCAAAGATCGCTAATAATCATTTTGGTATAAAGTGTAAAGAAAACTGGACCGGAGGCAGGTTCAGCCACGATGATGATCTGCCGGGTGAATGTTTTCGGGTATATAAAGATGCAGCTGCTTCTTATAAAGATCATAGTGATTTTTTACGCAACAGGCCAAACTATGCTTCGCTCTTTCATTTAGACCCAACTAATTACAAAGCATGGGCATATGGCTTAAAAAAAGCAGGATATGCTACCAATCCAAAATACCCATTGATATTGATCGGCAATATTGAACAGTATAATTTGGAGCAATACACTGTGTATGCGATGACCAATCCACCAAAACCCGATAGCCTGAATGTTGATACAGTTGAAGTAACAAAAATAGTAACAGAGAAAATTACAACCGCTAAGATGGCTAATGCCAAAACCGATACTACCACCACTCAAAAAACAACAACGACTATTGTAAAAACAATTCCGGTAAAACCGGCTGTTGCTGATTCTGTTAAAAATGCATGTGAGCCCGAAGCTACCGTTACCATTCATGAAGTGGAACAAGGTGAAAGCTTATATTCAATAGCAAAAAAATACAATGTTACACCACAACAAATACGAGATTGGAATAAATTTACAGGAGATGATATAAAAATTGGACAGAAAATTATTGTGGCACCATAACAATTATCACACTTAAAAAATTAAAATGATTATACAAGTAAAGGATAAAAGTTTTAAGCCCTATTTAAGTGCGGAACAGATCAGTAAACAAATAAAAAAAATAGCTGCGCAGATCAATATTGATTATGCAGATAAACGCCCTATTTTTATTGCCATCTTAAACGGTGCCTTCATGTTCGCGGCAGATCTTTTTAAAGACATTACTATTGATGCCGAAATAAGTTTTATAAAAATTGCTTCTTATGTTGGCACAAAATCTACCGGCAACGTAATAACTTCTATTGGACTGGATGAATCTTTAAAAGACCGGCATGTAATAATTATAGAAGATATTGTAGACACTGGCACCACCCTTTTTAAATTTTTGCCACAATTACGCGATCAACATCCTGCATCATTAAAACTGGCGGTATTGCTAAATAAACCCGAATCTATACAACACCCCATAAACATTGATTACCTGGGCTTTAGTGTACCGGATAAATTTTTACTTGGTTTTGGTTTGGATTATGATGGCCTGGGAAGGAATTTGCCTGCGATCTACCAATTGGCAGACTAATAACCGATATTTACAGTTTACTTATCTTCGTATCTAACTTTAACTTGCTAAACCTAACTAACATTGAAAGCATTCAACACTTGCCTGCTTACACTATTTATAGTTTGTAACTGCAGTGCACAATATTATATTCGCGGAGTAGTAAAAGATGAACAGAACCAGCCATTGCAAAATGTGAACCTGATATTGTTGTCTGATAAAATGTTGTATCATTCAGGCGTATCCGGTGAGTTTGGGATTAATGCAACTACAGTAACAGATTCACTTTCTGTAGATCTTGACGGATACCAGCCTCAAATAATACCCCTCAAAACTGCCGATTATCAAACGATAACTTTGAAGGTGATCCCTTCTAAGGCCGATAAAAAACAGACATTGATATCTGTTACAACGGATCCTGCACAAATATCAAAACATACCCCGCATATCGATGACGATTCTTATTTTTCTATCATTGAAAATACGACAGCCAATACTGTTAAATTTCCTAATACCGGATTTGCACTGAACGTTAATAAAGAATCTTACAGCAGCATTCATCATTATATCAATACCCAAAGTAATGTACCACCCGATGCTGTAAGAATAGAAGAGTTATTAAATTATTTCAACCTTAATTACCAGGCCCCTGAAAATGGTGATGTGTTTAAAGTAACCTCACAATTATCCGACTGCCCCTGGGATCCTACACATCAGCTACTTTATTTAAATGTGAATGCTAAAATTATCAATCTCGATCAGGCACCACCGGCTAATCTTGTTTTTTTGATTGATGCATCTGCAAGCATGGATCTTCCCAACCGGTTATCACTTGTAAAAGCAGCCTTTCTTTCATTGGTAAAAAATGTAAGGCCGGTTGATATGATCTCGATCGTAACGTATGGAGGCACAGTAAAAGAATGGCTAAAGCCAACCAGCGGATCTGAAAAACAAAAGTTAATACAATCGATAGAGCAGATCACTCCTGATGGTGAAACACCGGGTGCGGATGCTATAAAATTAGGCTACCAGGTAGCAATTAAATCTCTGATCAAAAATGGTAATAACCGGATCATACTGGCAACTGATGGAGATTTTAATGTAGGCATTACTTCAGAAAAAGCATTGGAAGAGCTGATAACCCAACAAAGTCAAACAGGTATTATTTTAAGTTGTCTGGATGTAGGCAGTGGCAGCTTTAAAGATTCTACGCTACGCTTGTTGGCGAAAAAAGGCAATGGCAATTACGCTTATGTAGATAATATAGCTGCAGCCGAAAAAGTATTGATGAATGAAATGGCGACTACTAATTATACGGTAGCAAAAGATGTTTTATTAAATGTTCATTTCAATGGTGATGTAGTTAAAGAATACAGGCTGATCGGCTTTGATAATAAAAAGACGGATATTAAAGACAGTACTGCTACTTTACAAAGTGAAGAAATAGGAAGTGGAAACAGCGTAATGGCCATTTTTGAAATTACACCCGCAAGTGGCAGAAGATCACTTTCCGATAGTCTGCATAATATGCCGGCAAAGGTTTCTCTAACCTATACGTTAGCAGATAACAAACATCAATTGCTGGAATATAATTGTCCGGGTAATTATGTTTCATTCAATGCAATGAATAAAGACCTGCAATTTGCTACCGCGGTAGTTTTATTTGGAATGAAATTACGCGGATCGCAATTCGTTGCAAACACAGATTGGAAAACGATCGAATCCGTTACGAAATTTTCTTACGAACCGACTAATTATTTGCAAAACGATTTTATGAAATTGGTAAGTGATGCTAAGAAAGTTTATAGCAAGAAATAATGATAAATCGCAAATTATAAATGTAAGAGCCGAAACAATAATTGTTTCGGCTCTTGTATTTTTTGAAATTTGTATTTTGGAATTTGCGATTTACGAAGCGCTGCTTAATTAAACATTTCACGTACTTTATCAAAGAAAGATTTATCTCCCTTTTCAGGTTTGGGCTGGAAGTTTTCGCTGTGTTGCATTTTTTCCAACTGTTGTTTTTCTTCTGCGCTGGTATGTTGTGGCGTCCATACATTTACATGTATCAACTGATCTCCTTTATCGTAAGAATTTACAGAAGGAAACCCTTTACCTTTTAATCGGAATATTTTACCGCTCTGTGTTCCAGGCGGAATTTTTATTTTTGCTTTGCCATCAATAGTTGGTACTTCTACATTTGTTCCAAACACAGCCTGAGGAAAAGAAATGTGTAAGTCAAATGCAACATTCAATCCGTCTCTGTGTAAATGTTCGTGCGCTTCTTCTTCTATCAATACAATCAGGTCTCCATTTGCGCCGCCTCTTTCTCCTGCATTACCTTTCCCGTTAACGCTTAATTGCATTCCTTCCTGCACACCTGCAGGTATATCCAGGGTTACGGTTTCTTCACCATATACTCTTCCATCGCCTTTACAGGTGGTACATTTATTGGTTATTGTAGTTCCTTCACCGCTACAAGTTGGACAGGTTGTAACTGTTTGCATTTGCCCTAAAAAAGTATTTTGCACTTTTCTAACTTGTCCGCTACCGCCACAGGTTGTACAGGTTTGTACACTGTTTTTATCTTTTGCGCCTGTACCGCTACAAGTAGCGCAAGGGATATATTTTTTTACTTTAACTGTTTTAGTAACACCCTTCGCCATTTCCTCAAAATTGAGTTTTAGCTTGATGCGGATATTACTACCTCTTGTTCCCCGCGCATTACCACCGCCACGACGGCCGCCACCTCCACCGCCAAAGAAACTACCGAACGGACTATCATCACCAAAAATATCTCCGAACTGGCTAAAGATATCATCAGTATTCATGCCACCGCCAAAACCACCGCCACGTCCTGCGTTGCTAAATGCCGCGTGGCCATATCGGTCGTACTGCGCTCTTTTATCTGCATCACATAATACTTCGTAGGCAGACGCTGCTTCTTTAAATTTTTCTTCTGCAGCAGTATCTCCGGGATTACGATCAGGATGGTGTTGCATAGCCACTTTGCGATATGCTTTCTTTATCTCATCTTGTGAAGCTGACTTTGCTACACCTAAAACTTCGTAAAAATCTCTTTTTGCAGACATGCTAATTTTCTAATTTGAAAAATGGCGCAATAAATAAATTGCAGCATTGCTTGGTTAATTTATTTACCCACCACCACTTTGGCGAAACGTATTATTTTATCATTAAGATAATATCCTTTTTGAACTTCGTCCAGTACTTTTCCTTTCAACTCTTCTGTTGGTGCAGGAATTTCTGTAATGGCTTCATGTTTTTCTACATCAAAATCTGTATGCACACTTTCCATCGCCTTAAGGCCTTTTGATTGTAATACATTTCTGAGCTTATTAAACACCAATTGAATACCTTCTTTGATCTGCGCCAGATCTGCACTTGCCTGTATTTGTTTTTCAGCTCTTTCAGAATCATCTACTACATCCAAAAGATCCTTGATAACTTCTTTACCGGCTGTTTGTGACAGCTCAATTCTTTCCTTGGCACTACGGCGCTTAAAATTATCGAACTCGGCAAATAAGCGTAAATATTTATCTTTTTGCTCTTCCAGTTCCTGCTGTAATTTTTCAACTGCGTTATCAGATCCTGAAGCATTTTCAGCATCCGCATTCACGTTTATATTCGAATCGTTAATATCTTCTGTTGGTTGCATTTTCTGTTCCATATTTAAAAATTGGTTGCAAAGGTACAACAGTCAAACATATTGCCAATGCTGTGTTTGCAGTCAAATTGACAATTTTAAAATCTTTTATTACCCCTAATGGCAAATAGCTGCCTGAACATGCCTCATAACTGACAGGTTTTAGCAAGAAAACAATAAAAAATGGGAAGATGATTATTTTATAACCTGAAACCTGCCTGATTCTACAATGGCACCATTTCCATCACGTAGCTGGTAGATGTACATACCACGGTAAAAATCTTCAAGCTGTAAGGTAACGATCTGGCTGGTGGCTTTTAGCTCGTACACTTTTTTACCCATGAAATTATATATTTCAATGGAAGAATTTTTATCGTAGTCGGAAGACAGGAATTCAAACGCTATAGTAGTAATAGCGGGATTCGGATAAAATTTTAAATGTTTTGCAGCATCGTCATCGCTTGAACCGGGTGTTTTTAGCTGAGCAAAAGAAGTAAAAATTAGACCAAATAATAGAATTAATATGAATAACAAACGTTTCACTATTGCTAAGTTACCACTATCTTTTAATAATACCAATTATCAAATGGAGGTCTTTATATTTTTTTTATAGTACATAATACCCCTACTTTTGGATAACAATTTCTTTACCAAAAAAATTATCCATGAAAAAGTATTTTGCAGAGTGCCTTGGCACGTTAACACTCGTATTATTTGGTTGTAGCGCCGCTGTCGTATCCGGCAAAGGAATCGGAGATATTTCAGGAATAGGGTTATTGGGTATTGCCTTAGCTTTTGGCCTTACGCTGGCTGTAAATGCTTATGCTATAGGTCCGATATCAGGTTGTCACATTAATCCTGCCGTAACTATTGGTATGTTAGTGGCTGGGAAGATAAGCGTAAAAGACTCAATAGGTCATATTATCGGACAATGCATTGGCGCTATCGGTGGCGCCGGCATTTTATATTTAATTGTTTCAGGAAAGCCGGGATTTGAAATGACAGAATGGGGATTGGGTTCAACCGGTTGGGGACCAGGATTTTTGGGTGAGTATTCCACTACTTCCGCATTTATTACCGAAACGGTATTTACATTTTTATTTTTATTGATTATTTTCCTTGTCACATCGAAACATGGCAATACAACAATGGCCGGTTTTGCCATTGGGATCACGCTGACAATGATACACCTTGCGGCCATTCCTATTAGTGGTTCTTCATTAAACCCTGCCCGTAGTTTAGGCCCGGCATTATTTGCAGGTGGCAAAGCTTTATCTCAACTATGGTTATATATTGTTGCACCAATTGTAGGTGCCATATTAGCCGCGCTTGTCTGGAGATTTGGTATGGAAGAAAAATAATTAGTGGCACATATAATTTGAAAAGGAGCTGTTCAAAAGACAGCTCCTTTTGTTTTAACAAAAGTGTTTATGTAATTTTTTCTGTTGCTGCATCTGATAAGAAAATGAAGCATATGATAAACACCATTCAAATACCGAAACCATGCCACCAGGATTGGAACACTATGGAACCCAATGAACAAGGCAGGCATTGCTTACAATGTTGTAAAACTGTTGTTGATTTTACCAACCGGGAACCCGAAGAAATTATGCAATATTTAAAAGCGCATTCGGCGCAACATGTTTGCGGAAGATTTACAGCCGCGCAAATTAATACACCAATTGCTGTTACCGAAGAGATGACTTTTCATATTTTCAATTCTTCCTTATCTTATTTTAAAAAAATAGCGGCCCTTATTCTTATAACCTTTGGTATAATTGTTAGTAGTTCCAGTAAAGGTGTTAGTCAGACCACTAAGCCCGATACCACACAAAACATAGAAAAGCCCGATACAGGGTTTATTAGTCCGATGATGGTTGGTGAAGTAATGTATGCACCCTCGCGTAAACCAATAAAAAAGAAACCGGTAAAGAAAGCTAAATGCCATATACAAAAAGCGCCTAAAGACAGCACACCATTAATGGGGAAAGTAGCTACCGTACCCCAACCCGTATTAATGGGCGACGTGGAAGTGACTGATAAAATCAATAAAGCCAATTAAAAAAGAAAAAGTAAATTTGACTATTAAAAGATCGTAAAATGTCAAAAATTCAAAAGATCCGTTTAGCTACTTTGTTGTTTGTTTTGTTTACTATCAATGCGACCGCGCAGTACAAAAGTTTTAAAATTTCTTCAACGGGAGATACGATCAACATTGTTGATAAGAAGGGATTGAAACAAAGCAGGTGGGTAAATAGCATTGCTCCATTAAGAGGTGAGCCGGGTTTTGACGAAGAAGGAGAATATAAAGACGATAAGAAAACCGGCGTATGGAGATTGTATAATACAACCGGTGATCTGATCGGTGTAGAAAATTATCTGTTTGGAGGCAAGGATGGATTGCAGCAATATTATAGTTATTTAGGAGGATTAATTAGAGAAGAAAACTGGAAAGGCTACAATCCTGAATCACCGTATGATACGATACCTGTTTACAGTAGTGGTAACGGAGAGATCAGTTCCTATAAAATTGTAAAGGCCGAACAGTATAGTGTAAAGGATGGCGATTGGAAATTTTATAATTCGGAAACAGGTGAAGTAGAAACTACTCAACACTGGACAAGGGGCCATTTAGATAAGGACCCCGATTCAGGTGGTGGCGCTGAGGAAGCTGATACTACTGAAAAAAAGCAAGTGAAACCGCAGGCTATTCTCGATTACGAAAAGAGCAGTAAAAAAAGAAAGAAAGAAAGAGAAGGCAATACGGGAACAGGTTATTAATAAAAAAACTTTAGCGTAAACTATAATAAAATAATGCGATACATTTTTTTGTGTTTCATCTTTTACAACAACTTGTTTTGAACAACATAAAGTTGAGCATTGAACATTAAAAGAAAAGGCGATCAAAATGATCGCCTTTCTTATTATTCAAACTTATAGTCTTATTCTTCTATTTTCACTTTACCTTTTGCTTTAGCCATTACTGTTTCTGCTACGTTGTTTGGAGCAGGACTATAGTGACTGAATTCCATTGTTGAAGAAGCACGTCCGCTTGATAAAGAACGCAATTGCGTTACATAACCAAACATTTCGCTTAATGGCACTTTGGCTTTAATAACCTGTACACCATGTTTGCTATCCATACCTTCTAACATACCGCGGCGACGGTTAAGATCACCTGTTACATCACCCATGTACTGATCAGGAGTTAATACTTCTACTTTCATGATCGGTTCAAGCAATGTTGGTTTTGCTTTACGGCCGGCTTCGCGGTAACCTTGTTTAGCACACAATTCAAATGACATAGCATCACTATCCACCTGGTGGAAAGATCCGTCTTTTACTACCACTTTCATACTTACCATTGGATAACCAGCTAGTACGCCTGTAGACATCGCCGTTTCAAAACCCTTTTGAATAGCCGGAACAAATTCTTTTGGAATAGATCCACCAAACAAAGAGTTTACGAATTGGAAAGTCGTTTTGCCATCATTTTCTTTTAGGAACTCTTCATCAGCAGGCCCGATAGAGAAAATGATATCAGCGAATTTACCACGACCACCAGATTGCTTTTTCAGGATCTCTCTGTGTTCAACGGTATTACCAAATGATTCTTTATAAGCAACCTGAGGAGCGCCTTGATTGATCTCAACCTTGAATTCGCGTTTCATACGATCAATGATGATTTCCAAATGCAACTCACCCATTCCACTTAAAATGGTTTGACCTGTTTCTTCGTCTGTACGTACACGTAAGGTAGGATCTTCTTCTACCAATTTCGCGATCGCCATACCCATTTTATCAACGTCTGCCTGAGTTTTTGGTTCAACAGCGATGCTGATAACCGGTTCAGGGAAAGTCATAGCTTCCAGAACGATCGGGTTATCTTCATTACAAAGTGTATCTCCTGTTTTGATATCTTTAAAACCTACTGCTGCACCAATATCACCCGCTTCAATAAAATCAACAGGGTTCTGTTTGTTAGCATGCATCTGCATGATACGGCTGATACGTTCTTTTTTACCGGTACGTGTATTCAATACATAAGAACCAGCATCTAAACGTCCGCTATAAGCACGGAAGAAAGCCAGACGGCCCACAAAAGGATCGGTCATGATCTTAAATGCCAAAGCACTGAACGGACCTTTTGGATCTGCAGTACGTATTAGTTCTTCACCAGTGTCTGGATCTGTCCCTTTAATAGCATCAATATCCAAAGGACCAGGCAAGTAACGTACAACAGCATCTAATGCAGTTTGTACACCTTTATTTTTGAAAGATGATCCGCACATCATTGGAATGATAGAAAGATCGATCGTTGCTTTACGGATAGCTGCATGCATTTCATCTTCCGTGATAGTATTAGGATCATCGAAGAATTTTTCCAATAATTTTTCGTCATATTCTGCTACTGCTTCGATCAATTCCTGGCGGTATTGATCTACTTCTTCTTTCATATCTGCAGGAATCGGCACTTCTTTAAAAGTCATCCCTTTATCTTCTTCGTTCCAAACGATACCTTTCATTGTGATCAGATCAACCACACCTGTAAAATTATCTTCAGCACCGATCGGTAATTGTAATGGAACCGCTTTAGCCCCTAACATTTCACGAACCTGTTTTACCACGTTCAGGAAATCAGCACCGCTTCTATCCATTTTGTTTACGAATCCGATACGGGGAACTTTGTAACGGTTAGCCTGGCGCCAAACAGTTTCAGACTGTGGCTCAACACCAGATACCGCGCAAAATAATGCCAGTAATCCATCTAATACACGAAGAGAACGTTCTACCTCCACAGTAAAATCCACGTGACCCGGAGTATCAATAATATTAAATTTGTATTGTTTTGTATCAGGTGTTTTTTTACCCTGAACCATTGGATAATTCCAAAAACAAGTTGTTGCAGCACTAGTGATAGTGATACCGCGTTCCTGTTCCTGAGCCATCCAGTCCATAGTTGCACCACCATCGTGTACCTCACCTATTTTATGGTTAACTCCCGTATAATATAATATACGTTCTGTTGTAGTGGTTTTACCGGCATCGATGTGAGCGGCAATACCAAAGTTGCGTTGATAACGTAAATCTGACATCTTGTTTATTTTAAATTTGAATGTGAATGTTGATTGTTGCTATTGTGATAGCATACCCCTGGAAGGAAGGATCTTTTGCAGATCTGGGGTTAATATGATGATGATTCTCTCATAATGCGCTAAATAAACCCTGCCGAACCCTTTTGTATATGTTATACATGGCGGAGCCTTTAGCGGCGCAAATATACACCGATTTTGCGGAATGTACAAATTTAAAAAGTCTTATATATGTAATGAACTGATTATTAATAATTTAAATCATTTATTTGGCAGATGCTTATCAAGAAAACCCGCCATTGCCTTATTCCATTTTTTAAGCGACCTTTCTCGCTTGCGGTCCAAATCATGGGAAGTATTATTGAAGCCATTGAGGGCTTTATTGAATTCACTTACTGCTTTTTCATATTCTTTTACCTCATCTTTTGTATGTGCCTGTTTTTTTTCATAATCGCTGCGCGTCTTTCCAAACTCCTTTGCAGCAGAGAAATAGTCCGATAACTTATCCATTTTCGAATCCGATTCATCAGCATAAAAAGTCAACAATGCCTGGCACTTTTTTACCAGTGCATTATCTCCATTAAAAGCCTTGGTTGTGTCTAACGCTTTTAAACCATCCTGTGCGCTTTGGTAAACGATCTTTTTGTTTTGCTCAACGCTATTGCCATCTCTTTTCTTGATCGATTCTAACAAATAGAACTCTGCATTATAGGTTTTGAAATATAGCAGGTAAATTTTATTGTAATAAATATTTACATCAATAGCTTGTTGAAATTTATCGCTAAATACATCTTTGTTGGCAGGTCTGTAAAATTTCTGTAATGCAGTATCATAAGATATATTCAGGGCTTTCAGGTTTTCGGTAGCGGTCACTTTGGCTGATAACAGGTCTTTCATGTTATCAGGAGATTTTAATGCGGCAGGCGTAGCAGTTGATATTTTACCATAATCGACGTTGACAAGGTTAAAACAATTTTTCATAAATGCTGCGGCAGAATCTTTGAAATCTTTATTGGCCTTGAATGGCGGCATAGCAGCGATCGCCAATTGCGACTTATTTAATTCTATCAACAACGCTTTATTCAATGAAACAATATCCTTTGTTTTTTCATTTTTAGAAACAGCATTACTAAACGACAACAGGTCTTTAACAACTTTTGAATGCTGCTTATCAATTACGGCAGCGTATCTTTTTGCATCTGTAAATTTTTGCGACTTTACTGACAATGAAATAAAAAATGCTCCGATCAATATGATGACTGAAAGATACCTCATTACAATTTTTTAAATACTTATTTAGTACAAAAAAATGTCAGGATAAAATTCCTGACATTTTAGAAACATTCTTTTATTTTATTTCAATTTCATTTCTGTGATCATTCTCGCGATACGATCATCCAGCTTTTTTTCTGTTGCATCGAATTCTGCTGCACTAGCCAATTTTGTATTGGTACTGAAATAGAATTTGATCTTGGGCTCTGTACCACTTGGCCTTGCAGATATTTTAGTGCCATCATCCAATACAAATTGCAATACGTTACTTTTTGGAAGATCGATCGTCCAGGTCTTACCTGTTTGGAGATCTTTACCTATCTGCAATTCATAATCTAATAAATGCTGTACGGTTGTACCATCAATTGTTTTTGGCGGATTTTTTCTGTAGCCTTCCATCATATCTTCAATTTCTTTGGCACCGTTCATTCCTGTTTTTGTAATGCTCACCAGGTTCTCTTTGAACAATCCGTATTGCACATAAATGTCTATCAGCTTATCGTACAATGTTCTGCCTTTGGCTTTTTCGTAGGCCGCCATTTCGCAACCCAATGCTACTGCACTTACGGCATCTTTATCTCTTACTTTATCTCCCACCATTAAGCCAAAGCTTTCTTCGCCACCGATAATATAATTTTCTTTGCCTTCTTTTTCTTTGATCATATTCGCGATCCACTTGAAGCCGGTTAATACATTGTAGCAGGCAACACCGTTATCCTTAGCAATAATATCTATCAAACCTGTAGTAACAATTGTTTTGATCACCATGTCGTTCGGCTTCGCGATGCCTTTTGCCTTTCTTGCTTCTATTAAATAATTAAATGCAATAGCGGCTGTTTGGTTACCATTTAATAAAACCCATTCACCTTTATGGTTTTTAACGCCGATCGCTACTCTATCACAATCGGGATCTGTGCCTAATAAAATATCTGCGTTGATAGCCTGTGCTTTTTTAAGCCCAATGCTCATGGCTTCTTTTTCTTCAGGATTTGGATATATCACTGTTGGGAAGTTACCATCCGGCACTCTTTGTTCTTCTACAATAGTAACGTTAGTAAAACCGAAACGCTCTAAAGCGCCCGGTACTAACATAATACCTGATCCATGAATAGGCGTATACACAATTTTAAGATCATGTTGTGCTTTGCAAACTTCAGGATAAACAGATAATGTTTTTACCATATCGAGGTAAATAGTATCGATCTCTTTTCCGATGCTGATAATATTTGCTTCGCCACCGCTCCATTTCACATCATCAACAGAAGCAATTTTATTTACTTCAAGGATCACGTTTTCATCATGTGGTGAAACCATTTGTCCGCCATCATCCCAATAGGCTTTATAGCCATTGTATTCTTTTGGGTTATGGCTGGCCGTTACAACAACGCCGCCTTTACAACCAAAATGACGAATGCTGAAACTTAGTTCAGGCGTTGGTCGCAGCGATTCGAATAAATATACTTTTATGCCATTGGCAGCAAAAACATTTGCAGTTGTTTCTGCAAAGAAGCGACTGTTGTTTCTGCAATCGTGTGCGATGGCTACTTTAATTTCTCCTGTAAAACATTTTTTTAAATAGTTGGCGTAACCCTGTGTCGCCATACCTACCGTATACTTATTCATACGGTTTGTACCAACGCCCATGATACCTCTTAACCCCCCGGTACCAAATTCAAGACTTTTATAAAAAGCTTCTGTAAGCTCATCGGGTTTTTCTTTTTGCAAGCGGGTTATTTCATCTTTAGTAGCCTGATCGTAATTGCCTTTTAACCAAACGGCCACTTTTTCATTTACATTATCCATATAGAAGTTTAATTGAGAAACTAAAAATAATAATAATTAATGGTAAATGATAAATTGTTAATGGTAAATGTGAGGCCTAAAATTACGCTCAGGAAAAAGCCCAATAGCAGCAATATGGTGAAATGTGCGACGCCACCGAAGCTTAATAATGTACCGATGCCGGCAAACAAAAAATAGTAAATGTAACTAACAACCCGCAGGACATTTACCATTAACAATTTACCATTACTGCCCCGTACTCTGGATGGTATTCTGGATATTATCGATCTCGGCCTTCATATTTTTACGTTTGAACAGGTTGGCATCGGTTTTACCAAAGCGCCAGCTAAATGTTAAACGAACCACTTGCGGATCTCTTATGCGATAATTATCCTGGATATAATACGGTGTTTGAGAAAAGGAATTATAGGTCTTGGTTCTAAAAATATCACTCATCGTCAGCGTCAATGAAGCTGCATTGTTTTTCAAGAAATCTTTTTTAAGTGCCGCTTCCACTTCACCGAATGGTTTTACATACCCATTGGCGTTAGGTTGTTGCTGCCCGAATGTGCCAGGACCTTGTCCGCCGCCTGTGCTTTGCGGAATAACAGTTTTAGCATTATAAGTACCACTCAATTGTATGGAATAATTTTTAGGCAATTTAAAGTTGTTACTTATTTTACCAAACCAGCTGTACTGACTGGTATCAATACCGCCGGGCAAGTTACTCGCATTGATGGTTGCATCATAAAAATTAAGATCGGTTGTAATATCCCACCAGCTTGTTAATTTATTTTTACTTATTAGTTCCAGTCCGTAGGTATAACTGTTTTTTGCATTGCCGTAAGTGGCAATCGTTACACTATCCTGTTTGTATTCGTAAGTAGACAATGAATTATCAGACGTACGTAAATAGGCCGTGGCTAAAAATGTTTGTTTGCCATTAAATTGATTTTCATAAGAGAACTCAAATAAATTATCAAACTCGGGAACAAGGTTTGGATTACCGCGCGTTAAATTTAATGAATCGGTAAAATTCGTGAATGGCAATAACTGGAAGAAACTCGGACGGTTTACCTTTCTTGAATAATTCAATTGTATATCCTGCTTATCGGTTAATTTATAAGTAGTGTAAATGCTTGGAAAAAGGCTTAATGGAAATTGATTGCTCAATGGAGTGCTTGTTCCATCAGATATAAGCGTACCGCTGTATTGAGAGCTTTCAACACGTAGCCCAGCCTGGTAATTAAATCTTTTTATTTGTTGAGAAAAAGTGGTGTAAGCAGCGTACACCTGGTCGTTAAAAGTATAGTTATTGCTTAGGGCAGGTATCAATACATTGGGTGAATTGGCATCTGTTTTTTCATACGTATCGCTAAAGCTTGTAAAATTTCTGATAGCGGCCCGCGCACCCATTTCAATTTTTATTGTAGTGGTAATAGGATTTACAAAATCTGTTTGTGCCGTATAATAATCAGACGATCCGCCCCCTGCGCCGCTTTGATAAAACAAAGGTGTTTTATAGTTTGCGTTATAATAGTTAGTTACAAAGTCACTGGCATTATCATTTTTACTGTGGCTATAGTTTAGATCAGCAGTAATGTTTTTATTGGCTTTGGCAAAGTTGTGTTTAAAACTAACAGTTGCGCCTAGGTTTCTGAAATTAAAATTTGTGTTAGCTGTTCTTCCACCATGATCTGCACCAATCAGGTCTCCCATAACGCTTGTATCTCTCGCAATATCAAAAGAGTCTTTCGAATTAAAATGTCCGCGTACGATATTACCACCGATGGTCAACGTATTTCTGTTGTCAATCAAATAATCGAAACCAGCTCTTCCAAATGCAAAATATCCCTGGTTGATGGGGTTATCATTTTGTATGAGGTGTGACGTTGTATCTGTACTTAAAAAATTCTCTCTAAAAGTATTAGCAATCGTGATCGATTTTCTGTAGCTTAATTGTCCGGCACCAAAGAAATTTATTTTACCTTCTTTAATATTGATATTGCCACCAAGATTGGGTTTACCCCTGCTATCGATACCGGCGCGTAAATTACCGTTGTAACCTGGTTTTCGGTTCTTCTTCATCACGATATTCAGTATGCCCGAGCCTCCACCCGATGCATCAAATTTTGCGGATGGATTGGTGATGATCTCTACACTTTCAATTTCATCTGCGGGTATCTGATCTAATGTAAGTGTTGATGGGCGGCCGTCCACAAATATTTGTGGTGGTGCATTCCTCAACGTTACATTGCCATCAACATCCACGCTTACACCCGGTACATTTTTCATTACGTCTTGTGCTGTACCGCCAACACTTGTTAAATTCTTTTCTACATTAAAAACTTTTCTGTCGATACTTAATGATAGCAAAGGTTTCTCCGCAGTAACGGTTACATCGCCCAGCTGTTGTGCATCTACATCCATTCTTATATTGCCAAGGTCTTTATCAACGGCATTGATCAAACTGCTGTAATCGCCATTTTTAATATTATCGAAGTTGATATTAAAAGCCAGTCTTTGATTAATTGTTTTATACCCGATCCCGGTTATTTGTAATTTATAGTTTGCCATTACATTCAGGTTCTCTAAACTGAATTCACCTTTTTTGTCAGTGAGCATTCCGGCTACTACAACATCTTTTCTTTTTTTTGTTGCGGTATCTAATTTGGTTTGTAATAATTGTACGGAGATATCTTCGATGCCTTTTTCACCGCCGGCATCTACTACCCTTCCATAAAAATGTCCGCCATTCATATTCTGCGGACTACCTCCGCCTCCGGGCATTTGTGCGTAAAGGTTGGTAGTAACTAATAACGTAAATGGCACGAAAAGATATGTAATAAATTTATTCACTGAGATCTGTATTGATTGTAAATTATAATTGCCCGGCAAAGTTGCCACCATATTTCAGATATGCAAAAGTCAAATGATGAGTGGTAGCATTGCTGCATAAAGTAAGCGCAGACAGGTGTTAAGGAAAAGTTATTACCGCGTGATCAGCATAAATAATACTTGGATGACCCCAATGATCAGTCCAAAAAATACACCGCTAAATTCTAAGAATTTAAATTCTTTTTTGGTTATCTGATCCAACATGTCTTCTAATTTTTCTGCCGAAAAACCTGCGATCTTTTCCGTTACTATCTTTTCCAGATCCAGGTCATTTTGTAGTTTATTCATGTAAGTTTTCATTAGCACCGGAAAAAGGTTTTCCAGTTCAATAATAAAAGCTCCTTTCAGTTGCTCGATCGTTTTATCACCTATCAGCATTGCCAGCATCGGAAAAACCTCTTTTAATTTGTTACGCAGAAAATTATCAATATGTGCCTCTATTTCAGGCTTTAGTTTTTGCAGATTATCCGGGTTCGTTATCTTCTTTTCGATTTCATCAAAGGATAATAGTTCTTTGCTGACTACCTGTCCGAGTTTTTGAGCTATCAATTGTTGATTTTTAGGAAATATTCCCTGCAGGGTAAACCCAAAAATTTTGATGGGTTTTCTAGGGTGAAACAGCATTTTAATAGCTATCCACGTAGTTACCCAGCCCGTAAAAGTGGATAATAAAATAGTAATAACGTAGCCCGTCCAATTCATTTTTGCCAATTTGATTGCAAAGAAACCAATTATAAAATAAATGCAAATGTAATTTTGATAAAGAAAGGTTTTTTGCTACTTTTGCACTCCGCTAAACGGTAGTCGTAGCTCAGTTGGTTAGAGCATCAGATTGTGATTCTGAGGGTCGGGGGTTCGAGCCCCCTCGATTACCCAAAAAAGTTCTGCAAAAAGGCAGGACTTTTTTTTTGCTTATAATAAGCTGAACGCCGGACGCTAAAGCCTAACGCTGAACTGCTTTAACGCATTCTGCATTCAGCCTTGAGCATTTAGCCACTAATTTTAAGAAAAGTTTTACTGTAAACTCTTTGTTAACGTCTCTATAGCAAGCTTTTTTGCGTTAATTTTACTAGGATGCTTAAAATTCAACAATTTATTATGAGTAAAAAATTTTTACCCGTGTTGGCAGTTTTAATAGGTGCCGGGTTATTTATCGCTCTTCAAACACAAGGTCGTACAAATGATGATAACCCAAAATCAAAAAATGAAAAGATATTACACGAGGTAGGGTTATTACTGGTGCAGGCTCACTATAGCCCTAGAAAACTGGATGATAGCTTTTCCAAATTAGTTCTAAAGAACTTCATCACTGAGCTCGATGGAGATAAATTCATTTTTTTACAAACAGATATTGATAGTTTTAAAAGATTTGAGGGTACTATTGATGACGAGATACGTGGCAGCAGCCCACTCCAATCTGTTTACTATATTGGCGATCTATATAGAAAAAGATTAGACGAAACATCTTCATTATATACAAGCATGCTGGCTAAACCTTTTGATTTTACTAAGGATGACAGCATCGTTATCGATCCTGAGAAATTAGACTTTGCAAAAGACCAGGCTGATAAAAACAATTTATGGTATAAGCGTTTAAAATATATGGCGCTTTCAAAGTATGTTGACCTGCAAGATGAAAGAGAAAAAAATAAAGATAAAAAAGACTTCGTATTTAAAGCCGACACAACTTTAGAAAGAGAAGCAAGAACGGCAGTACAAAAACAAATTGGCCGTTACTTTACTACTTTAAAAAATCACAATACACAAGATGAGATATTCGGTTCATTTGTAGAAACGATCACCAATACAATGGATCCTCATACCGATTATTTTCCTCCGGTTGATGCACGTTCTTTTAACGAAGAAATAAGCGGGTCATTTTATGGTATCGGC
This sequence comes from Bacteroidota bacterium, assembly GCA_013288745.1. Lineage (GTDB taxonomy): Bacteria > Bacteroidota > Bacteroidia > Chitinophagales > Chitinophagaceae > Ferruginibacter. The sequence goes on along the minus strand of JABDBG010000008.1, from coordinate 8,590 downwards.
GCTCAGTTAAGAGAAGATGATAGCAAGATAAAAATTTCAAGTCTGATCATTGGCGGACCGGCCTGGAAATCAGGCGAGTTAAAAGTTGATGACGAAATAATAAAGATCGGCGAAGGAAAGGCTGAACCGGTCGATGTTACAGGTTATGCAGTTAGCGATGCAGTGAAATTAATACGCGGTTCGCAAAAAGGAACAGAGGTTAGGTTGACAATTAAAAGAGCTGATGGTACTGTAAAAACAATTTCTTTATTACGTGACCAGATAAAACTGGATGATAAATTTGCGAAAAGCGTTATCATCAATGGTGCACATAAGATCGGGTATATAGAATTGCCTGAATTTTATTTGGATTATGAAAAGGCAGACGGCGCTAAATGTTCTGAAGACGTTGCCAAAGAAGTTCAGAAACTGGAAGACGAAAAAGTAGAAGGAATTATTATTGATCTTCGTGATAATGGCGGTGGCTCATTACCCGAAGTAGTGAAGATGGCCGGTTTATTTATAGAAGACGGACCAATTTGCCAGGTAAAAGGAAGAGGTGAAAAAGCAGTGCAATTAGATGATAGAGATAAAAGTGTTTTATACAATGGCCCTTTAACTGTAATGGTAAATGAAAACAGCGCTTCTGCATCAGAAATATTTGCTGCTGCTATCCAGGATTATAAACGAGGATTAATTATTGGCAGCACATCAACATATGGTAAAGGAACTGTACAACGCAATGTGCCTTTGAACCCTGATGCTGAAAACAGTCCATTCGTTAATGATTCGGATGATCTCGGAACTGTAAAACTTACTTTCGAGAAATTCTATCGCATCAGCGGAGGCTCTACACAGTTAAAAGGTGTTGCGTCTGATATTGTTATTCCTGACAGATTAGAGTATGATAAATCGCGCGAAAAAGATAATCCGTCTGCATTAAGCTGGGATGAAATTGCCAGGGCAGATTATAAAACATGGCCCACCAATTATAACGGCGATGCTATTGTTTCTTCTGCCAACAAAGAAATAAAAAACAGCCCTATGTTTACTGCTTTAAAATCTAAATTAGATTCTATTGCTAAGCAGGATGATAAGGTATACTCTTTAAACATCGGTAAGTATAAAGCTGACGCTGTAAAACTAAAAGCTACTTATAAGCAATTGGAAGACCTGTATAAATTGCCGAAAGAATTAAATGTTACCAATAACAGTGAGGATACTGCCAACGTTAATTCGAACGCTGAAAAACAAGACAAGAACAAAAAATTCATTGAAAGCGTTAAAAGTGATATCTATATAGATGAAACTGTGAAAGTGATGAACAATATGATCAACCAGGGGATTGCGGTTAAGACTAAATAACCCCTGATAAAAATATAAAATAAAAGCCTGCTCATGAGCGGGCTTTTATTTTATTATAACTTTTTACTAGTCTAACTTTTCCGTTTACCAATTCTATAATTAACCCCAAATTGAACAGTGGTGGTATAAGTGCCGATATCAATTTGTCCGAACGCTGTAACATTTTTTCGGGTAACATGGAAAGTATTTAAAAAATAAATAGGATTAGTACGAGGTTCGGATCCATAATAAGTATTAGCGGGAGCAACTACAGTACCGTAAGATATTTTATAGCCTACCTGATCGTTGTTTCTTGTTTTCCAGATTATCTCGCTGTAGCCTCCAACTGTTGTTGTAAAATTACTTGTCTGATCTAAGCCTGTAGTAGTATCTGCAATTGCCTTTCTATATTTCAAATAATTACCAAATTCATTTTGAAAAGAAGTTTCAACACCTATTATGCGCCATTCGCTTCCTCTTTTACCAAAAGGGATGACAAGGTTGATACCACCGTTAAAACCTGCTGCACCATAAAAATTATCTGTTGGAGGAATAGTAATATCAGTATTTGAAAATTTTTGAATGAGGTAATCACCTGCTATAAAGTCTACCCCATAAAAAGCCTGGAAAGAGCCAAGGTTATGGCTCCTGTTAATATTGGCGTTGAAGGAATATATATTATCTCTCCCTTTTTGATTGGCAACACCTAAGGTCACAACGCCATTTACATAAATAGCAGACTTAACAGAATCTGAATGCAATGGCATAGTATGATAAGTCTGAGACGTACTATTAAGCGGACTTAAAAAATAAGAAGGCTCCATACAACTTGTAAAACAGGTAATGATCAATAAATAAAGTATTGAATTTTTCATTGTACGATAGTCAAATAGAAAGGTCACCAATATAAATTTAGCACGCTATTGTGAGGATCAATATCTGCCATTCTTTTACTCGGGTCTATTTCTATTTTTTTCATGTCGGTTAAGCGATGTTTTATTTCAACGATATAAGTTGGATGTGTCCAATCCCATTCATCGTGTATTACTCTTTTCTCTTCCGTATTTTCATTTGGCTTTTCTCCAAACATTAAATTCAACGGTACATATTCCATTTCTGTTGATCCGTCTTTAAACGTTAGTTGCAGATCGATGGGCATCGGCATTTGCCCGATCCTTCTCAAACGGATTTTTGATACACCATCTTCTTCCCACAAACTATCAATTTTGTAATCAATTGTTTTAGTTGTGTTGATCCAATATTCTTTGTACCAATCTAATTTGATACCGCTGACTTTTTCTGCTACTTGTATAAAATCATTAGCATTGGGATGTTTGAAACGCCATTCTCTGTAATATTCTATCAGTATGCTATCTCTAACAGCTGCTCCTACAACATACCCTAACTGTTCCACAAAAATAGCTCCCTTTAAATAAGAGCCTGCACTATATGCATAATTGGTATTAAAATGATCGGCATGCGTTGTAAGTGGTTCTTCCAATCCGCTTTTAGCAAGTGCATAATAACCTTTGTAATGTGTATCTTGTGCAAAGCCGGACTCTTTATTGATAACAGCATTTACTCTTCTTCCGCTGTATTGTGCAAAGCCTTCATCCATCCATGCATATTCGGATTCATTTGTCCCTAACATTCCCTGGTACCAGCTGTGCATCAATTCATGTGTAGCACCTGCAGGCGATGCCAATAATGTTGCCATCGGATACTCCATACCGCCATCTCCTCCTTCGATAAAAGAATATTGTTTGTAAGGGTAAGCACCGAATGTTTTTTCAATGTAAGGAAATGAATTTTGTGCCATATCTAAAACACTTAACCATTTAGCATCGGAAATAGAATCTGTTTGTTTGTAAATAAGATTGATCGTTAGGCCTTGTCTTATTTTGCGGGAGACATGCGTATAACCCGGATCTGCGGCCCAAACAAAATCATGGATATTATTACCGGTAAAATGCCAGGTACGTTTTGGTGCAACAATCGGCTTTAGCGGAGTGCCTGTTGTATCATAACCCCAACCTATTTCATTTGCATTTACCAAATTTCCCGTGCCACCTAATTTGTACGTTTTATCAATGGAGATAGTAACATCATAATCTCCCCATACGCCATAAAATTCTCTGGCAACATAAGGCGTTGGATGCCATCCCTCATAATCATATTCGCATAGTAGCGGATACCACTGGCTCATACTATAACGCACCATTGTTTGCGGATTATCTCTACCACTTCTGCGGATTTGTAAAGGCACCTGCGCCGCAAAATCCATATCAAACACTACTGTACTTTTAGGTTGAACAGGTGTAATAAGATCTACTTCCAAAATTGTTCCGTGGTATTTAAATGGCTGAGTAATACCATTCATTTTTAGGGAGATGATCTTTTGATAACCGATCTCGCTGCTATCTAATTTTGATATCCTATCTGTAACTCTTGCATCCCAATCTTGTTTTTCACCACCAATTAATATTTTACCTAATTCCTGGCTACGCACGTCCATTGAGCTATTTGGTTGAAATGCATTCCAGTATAAATGATAAAAAACTCTTTTTAAGGAAGTGGGAGAGTTATTCGTGTACTCTAAATGTTGCTTGCCCGTAAACCGGTTGGCTACAACATCCATATCAATAACCATTGTATATTTAACTCTTTGCTGCCAACGATCAGGCTGTGCAAAAGAGGATAAGTAACAAATAAAAAAAGACGGGAGTAAAAAAAATACTTTCTTCATTGGAAATATTTGAGCAGATAAATAATTAGCTCTCTTTGCCTTGTACCACAATTACAATTTCACCTTTTACGGGTTTAGTATTAAAGTGATCATGCACTTCTTGTAAGGTACCTCTTTTATTTTCTTCAAACTTTTTTGTTAACTCCCGGCTAACGCAGCATTGTCTTTCTGCCCCAAAATATTCTATAAAATTATTCAATGTTTTTACCAGTCGCATCGGGCTCTCGTAAAATATCATGGTACGTTCTTCTTCAGCCATTCTTTTCAGAAAAGTCTGACGGCCTTTTTTTAAGGGAAGAAATCCTTCAAAACAAAAACTATTAATCGGTAGTCCGCTATTTACCAAAGCAGGAACAAAAGCAGTTGCTCCGGGTAAACATTCAACAGTAACATTTTTTTTGATGCATTCTCTTACCAATAAAAAAGCAGGGTCGCTTATTCCCGGTGTGCCTGCATCTGTAAGAAGTGCCATTGTTTTACCACCTTGCAACTGATCCGTTAAATGTACAATTATCTTGTGCTCATTGTGCTGATGGTAAGGGGTTATAGGTTTTTGGATCTGGTAATGCTGCAACAATACCGAAGACGTTCTTGTATCTTCTGCCAAAATAAGATCGACATTTTTTAAAACATCGACAGCTCTAAAAGTGATATCGGCCAAATTACCAATAGGAGTTGGAACGAGGTATAACATGATTTGGTGATTTGGTAATTCGGTGATGTGATGATGAGTAATCCAAGCTAAACATAACTGTAATTAATTATCAAATCACCAAATCATCACATCTTCAAATTAATTAATAGTAACCTCAAACATTTCCATCACTGGATTTGCGAGTAGTTTTTTTGCAGCTTCTTCTGCCATTTTTTTTGCATCTGCAGGTGTATTCGCTTCAATTTGTAGTGTGATGCTTTTGCCGATACGAACATCCTGAATGCCGCTCAGGCCCAAATTACCCAATCCGCTCATTACAGCTTTTCCCTGAGGGTCTAACAATTCTTTTAGTGGCATTACTTTTACTTCTGCAGTGTAAGTCATGATGTAGCTTTATTTTTAAGTGCCAAAGATAAAATAATATATGCAATGAAAATAATCGGAACTGCCAGCCATTGTAAAGCAATAGCAGCCGCAAAACCGATACCCAATAGTATCAATACCGGAACGTTATTTTTAGGGGTAAAATCCTTGAATTTCAAGGCCATCAATGGTAGATTGCTCACCATTATCCAGCTTAAAAAAACAATTAATCCGTACAAAACCCATTTATTTATGAGCCAGTCGTTGATATTAATTAGACTATTACCAAAATGTAGTATCAGCGGGAAAGAAGCGATCAGCAAACCGGCGGCCGGTGTTGGCAATCCTTTAAAACCATAAACCTGTGAATCGTCTAAATTGAATTTAGCTAACCTGTAAGCTGCTGCACAACTATAGATAAAGGCAGGTAATAATAATAATACGGAAGTGTTCAATCCATCTTCTTCGCGCATATAGCTCATGCGAAGCAGTTGGTACAAAATTACACCCGGCGCAACGCCAAAGCTTACAACATCTGCCAGAGAATCTAATTGCTTACCCATTTCGGAGGTAGCCTTAAATAATCTTGCTACAAAACCATCTAGAAAATCTACGATTGCTGCTGCAAATAAAAACAATGCCGCATAAGAAATACTTTCTGGAATATTAAAACTACTGGTAAATTCATCACTCATGTAGATATTTATGTTTTGCGTTTGCAAAGCAAATACAATTGCGACGCAACCAAAAAATAAATTCAATAGTGTGAAGATATTAGGGATTTGTTTTTTCATTTGTATTAGCGATTTTTCATCAAGCTCTCAATCTCTTCTACCGTTATAGGAATATTTTTCATGAGATCTTTATTACCTGATTTTGTTATCCAAAAATTATTTTCAATTCTTATTCCCATTTTCTCTTCTTCGATATAGATGCCCGGTTCTATGGTAAAGACCATTCCTGCTTTGATCGGTTCCGTCCTAGTTCCAAGGTCATGTACATCTATTCCTAAATGATGAGAAATTCCGTGGTACAAATATTTTCTATACGCGCGATTGGCTTTATCCTCGTTTTTAATATCTTCTTTTTTCAACAGACCGATCTTTAAAAATATTTTAGTTGCTTCTTCTCCAACTTTATCTGAATAGTCAAGAATGCTAATACCGGGTTTTAACATACTGGCAGCGTAATGATGCAAATGCAGACAAGCATTATAAACAGTTTTTTGCCTGGCGGTAAATTTTCCATTAACAGGAACTGTTCTGGTGAGATCTGCATTATAATGGCCATATTCTGCGCCGAAATCCATTAAGATCAATTCGCCGGATTTGCACTCCTGGTTGTTTTCAACGTAGTGTAAAGTTCTTGCTCTATCACCACTTGCTATGATAGAACTATATGCTTCACCTGTTGCGCGTTGCGATAGGAAAGAATGATATATTTCTGCCTCGATCTCATATTCCATTATACCCGGTCTGATAAATCGTAATAATTTTCTAAAAGTATTATCGGTAATATCGATCGCTTTCTGGATGACTTCAACTTCCAATGCAGTTTTGACCGAGCGCAGCTCTTTTAATATTACCGCACTGCGTTTATAATTGTGCAATGGATAATGTTGCTTCATCATTTCGGCATATCGATAATCTCTTACCGGTACCCAATTTGCTTTGCGGTCATTTTCATTTGTATTGAGATAAATAGTGTCGGCTATATGGATCCATGATTGTAATAAACTTTCTATTGTATCTAGCCAAACGATAGTTGTAATCCCTGAAATAGCTTTTGCTTCGGCAGCTCTTAACCGATGGCCGTCCCATTTTTCTTTTAATTCATTCGGACGAACGATCACTAGTACTTCTTTATATTTTGCATCAGGGTTATCAGGAAACAGGACCAGCATGGTATCTTCCTGTTCGATGCCTGTTAACCAAAAAAGATCTGAATTTTGTTTGAATTTATAGAGTGCGTCTCCATTCGTTGGCAATTCATCATTGCTATTAAAAATAGCGATGGATTTTTTTTCCATTCGTTCCACAAAACGTTTTCTGTTTTGAACAAATATGTTGCTGTTTAAAGGAAGGTATTTCATCAATAAATTGATTTATGTTGCAATATACTATTATTCCCCTGCAGGTGTAGCATACTATATTTTTATACCGATGATCTATTGTTCGTAACTAAAATATCATTTCCGGAATATTACCTTCTACTATCAATTTTCCTGCTGTTTTTGCCACTATTTCTTCTACCGTTACACCCGGTGCACGCTCAATTAGTTTAAAGCCATTTGAAGTTACATCAAGGACTGCCAGTTCTGTTACTATTTTTTTTACACAGCGTACACCCGTTAACGGTAGTGTACATTGCGGCAATAATTTTGATTCTCCTTTTGGATTGGTATGCATCATGGCCACAATAATATTTTTTGCACTTGCTACGAGATCCATGGCACCACCCATTCCCTTCACCATTTTCCCCGGAATTTTCCAGTTCGCTATATCGCCATTCTCACTTACTTCCATGGCACCTAATACAGTAAGGTCCACGCGACCGGCTCTTATCATTCCAAAACTTACTGCGCTATCAAAAAAGGCCGAGCCGGGTATTGTTGTGATAGTTTGTTTACCCGCATTGATAAGATCGGCATCTTCATCACCTTCAAAAGGAAATGGGCCCATACCTAATAATCCGTTTTCGCTTTGCAATACAATATTCGTTCCTTCTGCGATATAATTTGCTACGAGTGTGGGAATGCCGATACCAAGGTTTACGTAGTATCCGTCTTTTAATTCTTTTGCTATGCGCTGCGCTATCTGGTTTTTATCAAGCATGGAACGCTTATGGTTTTGGAGTTACTGTGCGTTTTTCAATTCGCTTTTCATAATTCACACCTTTAAAGATACGGTGCACATATATTCCGGGTGTATGTACCTGATCCGGATCTAATTCGCCCGGCTGCACTAATTCTTCTACTTCAGCAATCGTTATTTTTCCTGCCATTGCCATTAAAGGATTAAAGTTTCTGGCGGTTTCTTTAAAGATCAGATTGCCATCCGTATCGCCTTTCCATGCTTTTACTAAAGCAAAATCAGCATCAAAGGCATATTCTAGTAAATATTCTTTACCGTTAAATAGTCTTGTTTCTTTTCCTTCGGCCACTTCTGTGCCAACACCTGCTGGTGTAAAAATAGCCGGCATTCCATAACCTGCTGCCATGCATCTTGTAGCCAGGGTTCCCTGCGGAATTAATTCTACTTCCAATTCGCCGCTTAATAATTGACGTTCAAATTCTTCATTTTCACCAACGTAAGAAGCGATCATTTTTTTTACCTGCTTTTGTTGAAGCATCAGTCCGATACCAAAATCATCAACGCCTGCATTATTTGAGACACAAGTGAGGCCCATTACTTTTTTTCGTACCAATGCTGCAATGCAATTTTCGGGGATGCCACACAATCCAAATCCACCCAATAATAATGTTGCACCGTTTTGTATGTCGG
>JABDBG010000007.1 GCA_013288745.1 Bacteroidota bacterium | reverse complement strand
GCCAGATACAAGTGGATGGAAAGTGCTTGACATGCTTAAGAATGATCTCAATTACAGGCATATTCCTATTCATCTTATTTCCGGAGAAGAAAATAGATCATTAGCCTTAAAACGTGGCGCACGGAGTTTCCTTTTAAAGCCATTAGGTAATGAAGTGTTGGATGATCTTTTTGCAGATATAATATCGACCAGTAGAACTGAGGCAAAGAAAATATTAGTGATAGAAGATAATGAAATTGATTCTTCACAAATTTCAAAAATGATCAAAAACGATAACGTTAATGTGAGTATCGCCAATACAGGAAAAAAAGCGATCCAACAATTAACGCAAAAAGATTTTGATTGCATTATTATGGACTATACGTTGCCGGATATATCTGGTATTGATATGGTTAATAAAGTAAGCGATACTAAGAAAAAATTAACGCCCGTTATTGTTTATTCTGCAAAAGATTTTGATAAAAAAGAATTAGCGCAGATCAACCAGATATCTAATACGGTTTTATTAAAAGGCGTTAATTCTTTAGAACATTTATTAGAAGAGACTGTTATACATCTTCATCAAAAACACAGGGACCTGCCACCGGAAAAGCAGCGCATTATTGAAAATATGCGTATTAAAGACGATATACTTACTGGCAAAAATGTGTTAGTAGTTGATGACGATGTAAGAAATTTATTCGCCTTAACAACGGTTTTTGAGAGATTAAATGTGAATGCCATTACAGCCGAAAGTGGTAAAGAAGCTATAGAGATAATTAATAATGATAACCCGAAAATTGATATGGTGTTAATGGATATTATGATGCCTGAAATGGATGGTTACGAAACAACTCAAAAAATAAGAAGAGAGCATACCAATAATTTATTGCCGATTATAGCGGTTACGGCCAAGGCAATGAAAGGAGATCGGCAAAAGTGTATTGAAGCCGGTGCATCTGATTACATTACTAAACCGCTGAAAATAGATCAGTTACTCTCTTTAATGCGAATTTGGTTTTATAAATAAATATAATTCATGAAGCAAAAGATTCTTTTAGTTGATGATCGGGAGGATAATCTTTTTTCGATGGAAACCATACTGGAACCTGATGGGTATGAATTAGTAAAAGCTAGCTCAGGTAGACAAGCGCTAAAAATATTATTGTCAGAATTTAATTTTGCATTGATATTAATGGATGTGAAGATGCCCAATATGAATGGCTTCGAAACTGCTGCATTAATTTATGAAAGAGAGAAATTAAAACATATCCCAATAATTTTTATAACTGCCAATAGTTATGGAGAGGATCATATATTCCAGGGATATCGTTTGGGCGCGGTTGATTATATATACAAGCCAATTAATCCGGAATTGTTGCGTATTAAAGTAGGTGTGTTTGTTGATCTCTATACAAAAAATTACCAACTGCAGGCGCATGAACAAAAATTAATAGTGATCAATAAGAGCCTTGAAAATGAAATTCATGAAAGGAAAATATCAGAAGAGAAAGTCGTTGAATTGAATCGCCAACTACTCGAAAGTGTTCAACGATTAGAAACAGTAAATAAAGAATTGGATCGCTTTGCATTTATGTCTTCACATGATTTGCAAGAGCCATTAAGAAAGATCAGGATCTATAGTGATTTTCTTTTTGTAAAACGAAAAGGAATGCTTGATGAGGAAGCTATAAAATATGTTCAGCGAATTCAGAATTCAGCAGAACGTATGCAAAATCTGATAAAAGACATACTTGAGTTTTCTAAAATATCCAATAGCTCAGCCAGTTTAGTAAAAACAGATCTAAACCTGTTGGTACAGGAAGTTTTATCCGATATGCAAGATGCCATTACTGCGAAAAACGCACAGGTTATGATTGGAGATCTACCTGAATTGGAAGTTATACCTGGACTGTTTCGGCCTCTCCTTTCTAATTTAATAGGAAACGCATTAAAGTATTCCAAAAAAGATACAACTCCTGTGATCGATATTTATTCAGAGGTCGGTATGAATAAGGATAAGAGAGACAATACTGTTAATAATTTAACGACCACTCCATTTTACCGAATTTTTATCCGTGATAACGGTATAGGATTCGATCAAAGATATGCAGAGCAAATATTTGACATGTTTAAAAGATTACATGGAAATAGTGAATACGAAGGCACCGGTATCGGATTGGCTTTGTGTAAAAGAATTGTAGAAAAACATAATGGTTTTATATCCGCATTAAGCCAGGATAATCACGGTACAACCTTTATTATTTCACTGCCTTTAAAAGCAATGAATAATATATATCAAAATGAACAGGTTTATCATCTGTCAAATAAATAAACAATCACCTGTTTTGCTTTCACTATATTATTAAGGATTCATCTTTTCAAAAACTAATCCGGCAATTACCGCCTGTAATAATGCCAATAGAAACCATATCGTAATAAGTAGGAAGGATATACTCATCGCGCTATAAATTAGCCACATCATTGGAAATACGGCCACTGCAGCATAGATCAATCCAAATTCAACCCCTTTTGTAATATATGATCCTTTTAAAGTTTCTTTAAAACGGGTCCAAAACCATGAGAGTGCTAATCCAATTATAAAAGGATGCAGATAATAAAATGCTATTCTATCTGATTGCATGCTAAAAGCAGAATCGGAATACGGCATTATGATATTGGGGAATAAATAACTGATAACAAACCCAATTAAAATACTTAGGATTAAAAAAATTACGCCTGCAACCAAGCCTGAAATAATTATCTTTTTCATAGATTTTAATTAAGTAAGGAGATGTTCATAATTTTTTAATTGCTTATTACATTTAATGGACAAATATTATGCCCTTTAAAATTTTGTTTAGGTCTCTTAGGGTAGTAATACATGATAACAGGCGTATAATATGACAGTAAATAATATATTAGGCGGCACTATGTTTGCTATTTTTAATAAGCTAAAAGATAAATTTAAAAAAATTATAGAATGGAAGCAGTACCAGTACTAATAGATTATAGCATGTATCATGATTTAGTATCAGGAATAAATTCGGAAGTAAAAGATGAAATCGTTCAGCGGATAAAAGAAGGGAAATTATACTTTACAACGGTTCAGGAAATAGAGTATCCGATCGATGTCAATGAAAGTAATCAATTAGTGATCAGGGGGCTGTCGGATAATAAGATAGCTTCATAAAAATATCTTTACTTAAGAACAACAAGCTATTTTGAATTTTTCCGCTTTCGCTGTTACAAATCCAAAATAAAAATTAGCCCATTGTGCCCATTTATATCCCGTATAGGGCAAATCCCTCTACGATTTCCTTTTTAATTAATTCCCACTCATCAATATTAGCTTGAGATAATTGTGAACAACGGTTTATAAAGACGGCATAGTTTTATCCTTTACTATAGTGAGTCGTTAAGATAGCTACAATAAATACTTATCCTTTCAGTTCAGCGCACAAAAAACAGGTCGTGATTATAATCCGATACTGTCCTACTCAGTTTATCTAAAATACAATAATGAAAAAAGAATCTTTTGATACCACAGGTATCCTTTCGCGTGTATATAAAAGCTGTTCTAAAGTCCCCATTAATAAATGGATCATGTTTTTTCTTTTAATCATTTTTGCAACAGGATGTGAAAAAGACAGGGAGCAGAAAGGAATCATCGGTGTTTGCCCGACAGTAATTTCAACCAATCCTGTAAATAATGCTGTTAATGTAAGTCTTAATACAAAGATCACAGCTTCTTTTAATGAGGTGATGAATCCTTCAACCATTAACACTTCCACTTTTGTTCTAAAACAAGGAACAACAGTGATCTCAGGTGTGGTTACGTACAATGGTACAACAGCTGTTTTCTCGCCATTAGTTAATCTTTCACCAAATACCATATATGTCGCTACGATTACGACGGGAGTTAAAGACTCACTGGGTAGTGCATTACAAAATAATTATACGTGGAGTTTTACTACAGGTACTTTGATTGACCTTATACCTCCAACAGTAATTTCCACAGATCCAGCTAACACAGAAACTTTTGTTCCTCTTGATAAAAAAATTGCTGCAACATTTAGTGAACCGATGGATCCTTCAACTATTAATACAACAACATTTATTCTTAAACAAGGAACTAATACCATTCTAGGAAAGGTAACATACACTGATACTACAGCCATTTTTTCTCCGCTGGTTCCTTTGGCCCCTAATACTACTTATACAGCAACTATTACAACAGGAGTAAAAGACCTGGCAGGCAATGCACTTGCAATTAATTATGTATGGAGCTTTACAACAGGACAATCACAGATGAGACCGGCTTTAGGAAGTGATTCTATTTTTGGAGCTTTTGGAGGTAGTGCAGGTATAACCAACCAGGGATTAAATACGATAATAAATAATGGAAGCATTAGCACAACGGGCGCATCTACTTTAATAACAGGTTTTCATGATGGAACAACAGGTGATGTTTATACCGAAACACCGCTTAACAAAGGAGATGTAACGGGCAGGATTTATACGGCTCCTCCTGCTCCAGGGACTGCAACTTCATTTGCAATTGCAACTCAGGCATTGTTAGATGCAACTAAAGATTATAATAGTATTTCTCCCGCTTCAAAACCCGGCGGTACAGATCCCGGTGCAGGCGAATTAGGCGGCTTGACTTTAGCACCCGGCATTTATAAATCTGCAAGTGGCACTTTTAAAATAACAAACGGAAACCTTACACTTGATGCAAAGGGTGATCCGAATGCAGTATGGATATTTCAAACAGCAGCAGGATTAACAGTAGGTATTGCTGGTCCTGCAGGTGCTCGTAACGTTATGCTGATAAATGGAGCATCGCCTAATAATGTATTTTGGTATGTTGGTTCTGCTGCAGTTATTAATGGAGCAGGTGGAGGTGTTATGGTAGGAACTATCATTGCTTCTGCAGGAGTAACTTTTTCTACTGCCGGCAATGCTGTTCAAACAGTGCTTAATGGTAGAGCTCTTTCTTTACATGCTTCAGTCACGATGGTTAATACAACTATAAACGTCCCTTAAAAAATAATTCTAATAGCCCCATTGCGAAATGAGGCTATTAGATTAAATGAAAACAATAAAATCAATTTAAAAATTATGTTACTATTTTATACGCTAAGACAAAAAATTGCTATTCTATTTTTCGTGGCAGTTTTAACAGGAGTTACCGGGTATTCACAAAAAATAAGTCAACCACAGCCCGTATGGTGGTTCGGTATATCCGGTGCCGCAAATTTTAATTTTTATCGTGGCACAACGCAAATGCTCAACGGGAACCTGACAGTTCCAACGGCTTTTCATAAGGGAGCAGGTGTACGGCCTTATTTTTCGTTGTTGACCGAATATCGTCCCAATAAAATATGGGGCGGTATGTTAAATATAGCATACGATAATCGTGGCGGTAAATTCAATGGTGTTGAGGCACCATGCAATTGTGCAGCAACCTTATCAACTAATATTAGTTATGTTACTATTGAACCAAGTTTACGGATAGCACCCTTTGGTAATTCGTTTTACATATTCGCCGGGCCAACAGTAAGTTTTAACGTATCCAAATCATTTACATACACACAGCAAAAACAAGCAGATACCAAAGGCGACTGGAGTGATATACACAGTGCGGTGATTTCAGCTCAGGCTGGTGCAGGTATAGATATTCCACTTTCTGCAAAAACAAAAAGTACTCAAATGGTACTTTCTCCATTTGTATCTTTTCTTACAGATTTTGGTCATGATCCGCGCTCAGCAGACTCGTGGTCATTCTACACTATTCGTACAGGAGTTGCACTTAAATTCGGAAAAGTAAAAAAATCAAAACAAGCAGTAGCAGTAGTAGTGCCTCAGGCACCTCCCGTGATTAAAAAGGAAATTCAATTTTCTATTGAGGCGCCAACAGTAGTTGCAGCCAATCGTAAAGTGAAAGAAACATTCCCGCTTTGTAATGCAGTATTTTTTGATGATGGGTCAGCAGAAATACCAAAACGATACATGCTGTTAAGTCAATCGGAAGCAATATTATTTAACGAGCAACAGCTACAGCAAGGTGGCCAATCTGATAATGTAAACAACCGCTCATCCAGGCAGTTAGCAGTGTATCATAATATTTTAAATATCATTGGTGCACGTATGTTGGCTAATCCTCAAAGTTCTATTACATTAACTGGTGCGGCATACAAAAATCCGAAGGAAGGTAAAATGATGGCAGACAATATCAAGCAATATTTAGTAACGGCTTTTGGTATCAGCGCTTCAAGAATAAGTACCGAGGGTAGAAATAAACCTATTGTTCCATCAGAACACCCGGGTGGTAAAAAAGATCTTGCGTTGTTACGTGAAGATGATCACAGAGTAGATATCACAACAACATCTCCTGAATTACTAATGCAATCAGGGGAAGGAGCTTCCGTATTTTTAAAATCTGTAGAAATAACAACACCAGATCAAAATCCGTTGGATAGCCTTGTAATTTTTACCGTACCGGGAGCTGATACTTTACTTAAATCATGGTCTGTACAAATTAGCGATAAACAGGGTAACGTGCAGTATTACGGACCTTATACAAAAGATGAAGCTGCAGTTTTAAGAAAAACCATCTTAGGAAATAACACGCAGGGTAGTTATAAAATTTTGATGATCGGAGAAACAAATGCGGGTGATTCTGTTAAGAAAGAAAGTCATATAGATCTGGTGAAATCAGCTGATGCAAAGCAAGAAGACTTGCGCTACAGTATCCTGTTTGATTTTGATAAATCGAGAACAATTGCTTCGTACAAAAAATTTCTTACCGAAGTTGTAACGCCTCATATCCCTGAAAATGGAACAGTTATTATTTATGGCCATACTGATATTATCGGCGATGAAAAGCACAATCTTTCGTTATCTGATAAAAGAGTAAAAGATGCACAGGAAATTATTCAACAAGCATTATCAACTACGGGAAAGACAGGGGTTAAATTTGAAACCCACGGATCCGGTGCAGATACGGATAATGCGCCTTTTGAAAACAGCCTTCCCGAAGAACGTTTTTATAACAGAACTGTAATTATTAATATCATTCCTGCAGAATAAAAAAACAGTATTCGAAATGATCTTCGAATACTGTCCTTTTCAGCTCAACTTAAAATAAAAATAATGAAAAAAAAATCTATTGATACTAATGGTATTGCGCTACGCTCATGTAACAAGAACCAATTTAAAATGTATAATAATGGGCTTATGCTGTTTCTGGTTGTCATCTTTGCTGCAGGGTGCAGCAAAAATGGAGGTACGGGAAAGCTATCAGCACCATTCTTAGCGAGTGCCTCTGTTTTTGGTGGCTTTGGAGGTAGTGCCGGTGTGACTAATCAGGGATTAAATACAGTGATAAATAATGGAAGTATTAGTACAACAGGTGCATCTACTTTAGTAACGGGCTTTCACGATGGAACAACAGGTGATATATACACTGAAACTCCTCTTAATAAAGGTGATGTTACGGGTAGAATATATACTGCCGCTCCTGCTCCGGGCAATGCCACTTCTTTTGCTATTGCGAAACAAGGTCTGTCGGATGCAACAAATGCTTATAATAGTATTTCTCCTGCTTCAAAACCAAGGGGTACAGATCCTGGTGCAGGAGAATTAGGAGGTTTGACTTTACTTCCCGGCATTTACAAATCTGCAAGTGGCGCTTTCAAAATAACAAACGGAAATCTTACACTTAATGCAATGGGCGATTCAGATGCAGTTTGGATATTTCAAACAGCTTCGGGTTTAACAGTAGGGATTACAGGTCCGGCTGGTGCACGTAGTGTTATAATGACAAATGGAGCTTCTCCTAAAAATGTATTCTGGTATGTGGGTTCTGCAGCGACTATTAACGGTGCAGGCGGCGGCGTTATGGTAGGAACGATTATAGCTTCTGCCGGAATAACTTTTTCTACTTCAGGAAATGCCACTCAAACAGTGCTTGATGGCAGAGCGATTTCTTTACATGGATCAGTTACGATGGTGAATACAACTATTAATGTTCCTTAAAAAGTACATTCATGGACCAGAATAGTTTTGCAGAATGATTATTTTATTTATTGATACATAAAAGAGGATGAAAATTTTTTCATCCTCTTTTTATTAAGGATATTTACGAATGAACTTATAATATCTTTATTACATGGAACTCTACATAAAAAATATGGTCTGCGGTCGTTGCATTCTTGTTATTGAACAAGAGCTACAGAAGGCGGGATTAAAACCTTTACAAGTAGAGCTAGGTATAGTCACATTAAAAGAAATTCCCGCCGAAGAACAACTAATTAAATTTAGAGAACACATTGCAAATGTTGGATTTGAACTACTCGATGATAAAAAGAAAAAACAAATAGAGCAGATCAAAAGGGCGATCATCCAAAAAGTACAAAAAGAAATAGAGGAACATTTCAGTATTAGTGAATACATAACAAATGCAATTCATAAAGATTATGCCGCTGCTTCAAGATTGTTTTCTGAAGTGGAAGCAATGACGATCGAACAATTTTTTATTTTGCAGAAGATAGAAAAAGTAAAAGAACTACTTACCTACAATGAGCTTACTTTAAGCGAGATCTCCTATCAATTAGGGTATAATAATGTTGGCCATCTGTCTACCCAATTCAAAAAGATCACCGGTCTTACGCCAACAAATTTCAAAATCAATCACCCAAGCCACCGAAAGTCGATAGACAGCCTGCACAACAGAAAAGTATAAAAGATTTTCCGAATTATATAACAACGGCGGAGCCAATTTGTCGGAAATTTGTAGAGTGAAAAATATACATATAGAAACAGCCACAAAAAATGATACCATTGGCCTTCCTTTAGAAGGCATGGATAGCGAACATTGTGCATTGATCATAGATAAAGGGCTATCAAAAGTAAACGGTATCACTGCTCATAAGGTAGAGTTGAATAATAATCGGGCGATCATTCAAATAATGGGTGATGCAGAAATAATTCCGGAAGCTGTTAAAGCTATACGTGGTTTAGGGTACGATGTGACTACCGTAAAAAAATCATTGCCCGTTTTAAATTTGAATTGTGCTTCCTGTGCAGCTAGTGTACAAACGGTATTGCAAAATCAGGCAGGTGTTATAAGTGCCGGTGTTAATTATGCCAATGCCATGCTTCAGGTAGAATTTATTCCTACTATTATTACGTTGCAACAACTGAAAGAAGCAGCTCAATCAATCGGGTACGATCTGCTGATTGATGAAACAGCATCAGCAAAAGAATCCCTGGAAGAATTACATCGGGAAAAATTTAATACCTTAAAAAATAAAACGATCGCGGCTGTTGTACTTTCGGTTCCGATGGTTATTATAGGAATGTTTTTTGTGAATATTCCCTATGCCGATTATATTTTATGGGCATTGGCTACTCCTGTTGTAGTAGTTTTTGGAAGACAGTTTTTTATCAATGCATTCAAACAGGCAAAACATCGTAGTGCAAATATGGATACGCTTGTTGCATTGAGTACGGGCGTAGCTTATCTGTTTAGTGTCTTTAATACCTTATTTCCTCAATATTGGATCAGCAGAGGATTGCAGGTACATGTTTATTTCGAAGCGTCTGCTGTAGTAATTGCTTTTATTTTGCTCGGCAAAGTGCTGGAAGAAAATGCAAAAGGAAATACTTCTTCTGCTATTAAAAAATTAATAGTCCTGCAACCTAAAACAGTAATAGTTGTACATGAAGGCGGCCATCAAATGGAAATGCCTATCGCAAGCGTAAAAGTAAATAGCATCTTATTAGTAAAGCCGGGAGAAAAAATTGCCGTGGATGGTACAGTGCTATCCGGAAATTCTTTTGTTGATGAAAGTATGATCAGCGGCGAACCAATACCGGTTGAAAAAGAAACAGGCGATAAAGTATTTGCCGGTTCTATTAATCAGAAAGGGAGCTTTCAATTTAAAGCAGATAAAGTTGGTGGTGATACTTTGTTGGCACAGATAATAAAAATGGTACAGGATGCACAAGGCAGCAAAGCTCCTGTACAAAAACTCGTTGATAAAGTGGCAGGCATTTTTGTTCCGGTTGTAATGGGTATCGCGGTAGTAAGCTTGATCGCATGGATCATATTCGGCGGGGCAAATGGTTTTACGCAGGGATTAATTGCTATGGTGACCGTGTTAGTAATTGCTTGCCCCTGTGCGTTAGGATTGGCAACACCAACAGCTATTATGGTAGGAGTGGGCAAAGGAGCAGAATATGGGATCTTAATTAAAGATGCAGAAAGCCTCGAGTTATCAAAAAAAATAACTGCGATCATTTTAGATAAAACAGGAACTATAACTGAAGGTAAGCCTGAAGTGTCTGGGATTGTCTGGCTAAATAATGATGAAACACAAAAGCCAATTCTTGCTTCAATTGAAAAACAATCAGAACATCCGCTGGCGGAAGCTGTCGTTAAAAATCTATCAATAAAAGATTATTTACCAATCAATCATTTTGAAAGTATTACCGGATTTGGGGCTAAAGCATTTGTAAACGATCAGTTGTTTTATACAGGCAATTTAAACCTGTTACAATCAAACAATATTTCAATTGATGCATCATTACTTGCGATAGCTAACAACTGGCTGCAAGAGGCAAAGACAGTGATCTACTTTGCAAATGAAAAGAATGCATTGGCTGTAATAGCTATTACTGATAAAATAAAACCAACTTCTATTACGGCAGTAAAACAATTACAGGAAGCAGGCATTGACGTGTATATGCTAACCGGTGATAATGAAGCTACGGCTAAAGTGATCGCGCAGCAAACAGGCATCAAACATTTCAAAGCTGAAGTATTGCCGGCAGATAAAGCAGCTTTTGTAAAGGAATTACAACAGCAGGGTAAAATTGTAGCAATGGTTGGCGATGGTATCAATGATAGCAGTGCATTAGCACAGGCTGATATAAGTATTGCAATGGGGAAAGGTAGTGATATCGCTATAGATGTTGCTAAGATGACGATCATATCTTCTGACCTTTCTAAAATTCCACAGGCAATAAAGCTTTCTAAATTAACAGTTGCTGCTATTAAACAAAATTTATTCTGGGCTTTTATTTATAATCTTATCGGGATACCTATTGCAGCAGGAGTATTGTATCCTGTTAACGGGTTTTTATTAAATCCGATGATAGCAGGTGCTGCTATGGCATTGAGCTCTGTTAGTGTTGTTAGTAATAGTTTACGTTTAAAATTACATTCCTTATAATTATTCATTTAAAAATATAAACAAATGGAAACCTTACAATTCAAAACAAATATTAACTGTGGTGGGTGTATTGCTAAAGTAACACCTGTATTAAATAATGAAGCAGGCATCCAGGAATGGAGCGTTGATACAAATGTGCCAACAAAAATTTTAACAGTGAAGAGTGACCTTACAGCAGATAAGATCATTGATGTGCTTGGCAAAGTCGGCTTCAAAGCTGAAAAGGCATAAACAGTTGTGTGAAAACTAAAATATAAATGTTGTCTAACCTTTACAGTAAAAAAAAGCTAAACAAATTTCGTGTTTAGCTTTTTTATTTGCTCTTTAATATTTTATAGTGCTTCGACACTAATACACTGCGTACATTTTTCAACGCCGTGTATTGCGCAGGTAAGTTAGTAGGATATTATCTTAAAGGTTCTTCGCTGCTTGCTTAACTTTTTCCCAGTATGCAACAGCTTCCAGGTGATTACCAAAAATAGATTCCTTAATGTAAGTATCTATTAATGTTAAGGCATCATCTTTAGCAGACATGAAACTGTGAATTTCTTTTTTGAAGAAAGTGTGCCAGATTTCTGTTGCTCTTTGTTGTGGTTGTAGTGCGTCCATAATTGTAAGTTTTATAGGTTTTTTGACGATGGTTGACTTATTTTTTTAGTTTCTACCGCAAAGATAAATTGAGATCATTCCGTTTCAAAACCAACTTCGACATGATTTTATTAAGCCAAACAAGCTGATAAAATCTTCAAAGCATTGATAGTCCAGCGTTTCAGTTGCTATTATTAATGATAGCCAATACTACTTTTAATTGCTCCTGTTACTTATTAACAAAGGTGGATATCCCTTATGCTTACTTATACCTAAGGCATTTTCAGATGAATTTATTTTTCTGATCATTTTTATCGAATCGGGTAATTGGTCATCAGCAAAAGATTCATTAAAAAGACTGTGTAGATATTTTTTACCATTCCTTATTTTCTCGATGCTTGGATCAAGTATAATAAACAATGATAAAACGACGATCATTATTTTAATTCTTATTTCTTTCATGGCAAGTACACAACAAATAAAGTACCAAATGATAAATCAGATCTATTGTTAACTATTTATTAAAAAGGATCTGTAAATGCAGACCCTCTTTAATATTAATAAGAAAAAAATAATTTTCTATTAGTAATCATTTTATAGTACCCGATTATTTTTTTAAAAAACTTGGATTGTTTATTAGAACTTATATATTTGTCCCGCGATTGCTTAGTACCTCCCTAATTTATTTTACTAATTAACACACCAATCAAACTACGCCGTAGTAGTACAAATTGATATGGTTTTCATTTTTCATTCTTTATATATCTACTTGCAATTTCATAGTGCTTAGCAGACAAACTGCATAATGAGCAATGATATAGTTGATTATTAGCTGTCCTCATTAGCGGACCGTATAGAATATATTTAACCTTTTTTCATACCAAAACGATTGTATTAAACAAAACAAAAAACGAATATGAAACGATTGCTACTACTGCTCCTATTGATCACCGCGATGATCTCTCAGCAAACAAAAGCCCAAACAGTTGATAAACCGGCTTTATTAGGATACTGGCAAGATTGGGAAGATGCCGCAAGTCCTTATATCCAGCTCGATCAGGTTGATCCACGCTACAATAATGTTGAAGTTGCTTTTGCTGTTCCTATCAATGGAACGGGTTATCAAATCGGTTATACGCCAATTTTAGGTACGCAGGCTGCATTCATCAGCCAAATTCAAACCTTACATAATCAGGGAAGAAAAGTAATTGTAAGTATAGGAGGTGAAAGTGATCCTGTCTCAATACAAACCGTGGCACAAAGAAATATTTTCATTAGCTCACTTGATGGTGTTCTCAATACGTATGGTTTTGATGGCGTTGATATTGATTTTGAAGGCACTTCACTTTCTATATCAGGTGGCACAATTGCGGCACCGATAGATGCACCAATTATAAATCTGATAGCAGGTTTAAAACAGGTGATGCAGGATTATCGTGCAACGCACAACAAAAAATTACTGTTAACAATGGCTCCGGAAACTGCGGATGTGCAAGGTGGTATGTCTGCTTACGGTGGAATCTGGGGATCACAATTACCGATCATTGATGCCTTAAGGGATTCTATAGATATTTTACAGGTACAGTTATATAATACAGGTAGCATGTTTGGTATTGATGGGAAAATTTATACAGAAGCAACTGCAGATTTTATCGTAGCAGAAACGGAAGCTGTAATAAAAGGATTTAACACCGCCGGTGGGATGTTTGCAGGATTACCGGCCAGTAAAGTAGCTATTGGTTTGCCTGCTTGTGCAAGTGCAGCAGGCGGCGGTTTTACGGATACGGCAACAGTAAGGATGGCAGTTAACTACCTGCTTGGAAAAGGACCCAAACCAGGTTCATATACTTTACAGCAGCCCGGCGGTTATCCATCCTTAGGCGGTATGATGGATTGGTCTATTAACTGGGATCAGGTTTGTAGCAATAATACATATGCTGCAAATTTCCAGAAAATATTTAACGGTACAGTTATCGTTACACAACCACCGGTTATATCAAGTGCAGCAACAGCAAATGGTACTGTTGGTACAGTATTCAATTATAACATAACGGCAACGAATACCCCAACAAGTTACACAGCAACAGCGTTACCTGCCGGTTTAAATGTTAATTCATCTACGGGATTAATAAGTGGTACACCAACAGTATCAGGGACATTTACAGTTACCCTAACCGCAACCAACGCAGGTGGCTCAGGAACGAAAGTACTAACACTAACTATTGCTGCTGCAATACCAAGTGTACCTGTTATATCAAGTGTTCCAACTGCAAACGGAATTGTTGGCACATTATTTAGCTATAGCATAACAGCAACAAATGCTCCAACGAGTTATGCTGTTACGGGAACATTGCCAGCGGGCGTAACTTTCTCCGGAAATACAATAAGTGGTACACCAACAAATACCGGAACATTTATCGATACAGTAAAAGCGATCAACACAACCGGTACTGGCAAGCAGGTGTTAACCATAACTATCGCATCAATTAATAAACCTGTTATTACAAGTGCGCCAACTGCAACGGGCACAGTTGGTTTGCTGTTTAGTTACAGTATAACGGCAACGAATACCCCAACAAGTTTTGCTATTACAGGAGCATTGCCTGCAGGCTTAGCTTTGGCAGGCTCAACAATAAGTGGTTCACCAACAGTGGCCGGAACTTTTGTTGATACTATAAAAGCAACAAATGATGGTGGTACGGGAAGCAGTGTTCTAACGATCACCATCGCTACTGCAGGAACCTGTACAATACCTGCATGGAATGCTGTAACAGCATACGTAGGGTCATCGGTAGTTTCAAGGAACGGAAATCAATACACTGCAAAATGGTGGACACAAAATGAAGATCCAATTACGCATAGCGGTCAGTATGATGTTTGGGTATTGAATGGTACTTGCGGCGGTGGTGTTACTCCTCCTGTTAATATAAATCCAACAGTAGCTATTAGTTCACCTGCAAATAATGCAAACTATACTGCACCTGCAACTATTGTTATTACTGCAAACGCAGCAGATGCCGACGGTACAGTTAGTAAAGTTGATTTTTATAATGGCACAACATTATTGGGTACAGCCACATCGGCACCATATAATTTCGATTGGAATAATGTTGCAGCAGGAACTTATACAGTAACGGCCGTGGCAACGGATAACGCAGGCGGAACAACAACTTCAGTTGCAGTAACTATTACAGTAACTGCCAATACCGGTACAGATGCTTGTGGCACAATACCTCAATATGTTTCTACAGGTGGTAATTATGTTGCCGGTAGCATCGTTAAAAATGGTGGGAACCAATATCAATGTAAACCATGGCCTTACTCGGGTTGGTGTGCTATTGCGCCGTCGTACTATGCGCCTGGTACAGGTACAAACTGGACAGATGCGTGGACATTGATCGGAAGCTGTACATCAACACAGTCACGAGCTGAATTTGATGGATCTACAGAAAATAAAACAAGTGTGGTTAGCAATGATGTAACCCTATATCCTAATCCGGGTGAAAGTGGAAAATCATCATCGATAACATTATTATTTGATGCTGCACCAGGTAATATACTATTGAGTGTTATAGATGCCAATGGCAAACTCATAACAACGCAACGTTATTATAATGTTGAAAGATCGCAAAAAGTAACATTGCCTTCGTTAAGTACCGGATTTTATTTTATCCGCATACAGAGTGATAATACGGTATGGAATAAAAAATACCTGATCGAATAGAGAAGTATAAAATATTTATTGAGTCGTATTTTTGATTTGATAAAAAAAGGGAGCCGAATTATTTCGGTTCCCTTTTTATTATCATTAATTTAATTTTATTGTAAGTCAATATAATTTTCGTCAGCAACAGATGTTTTATTTGATATAAATTTATTCTGCCAGGCAACTATTGCTGCCATCACCGTCATAAAGATCAATAAGGATAAGGCTTTCGAAAGACCTGCTTTTTCAGAAATAAAACCAATGATAGATGGCCCGGTTAGAAAACCGATCAACCCTCCGGTAGTTACCATTGCAAAACCTTCAACAGAACTTACACCCGGGATATTTCCTGAAGCCCTGAATAAAACAGGTACAATGCAACAGCATCCGAATCCGATCATCACATAACCCGCAATAGCAACCAATACCAAAGGTGCTAACACAACAGTTAAAAATCCGGTAGCAGCGATCAGGCTTCCTGCGATCACTATTTTTTTACTTCCGATTTTTGATAACAGCGCATCTCCATTTAACCGGCCGATCGTCATCGCAGCAGAAAAACCTGCATACCCTAAACTTATAAATGCTTTTGGAGAATGCAGTACCTCTTTAAAATAAATAGCGCTCCAGTCTGCTACGCATCCTTCTGCCATAAAACTTACCATACAAATAAAAGAGAGTCCGAGTATTGGAAGTGAAGGGAATTTTAAACGATCACCCGAATGAATGATATCTTTATTATCAAGCAATAAATTTCTATTTAAAAAAATAACTAAAATAATCACTGCAGCAACAATAACTATTTGCCTGCCGGAAGAAATATACAATGCGAAAAATGCTACGGCAAGACCCGCGCTTACTGTACCACCAAGACTGTACATACCGTGACAGGTAGCCATAAACAACTTGTTGAATTTTCTTTCCATCATGTTTACCGTTGCATTAACGGCCACACCATTCAAAAAACTAACGATGCCAAAAAGATATAAGGAAAGCCAGAACAAAGGGCGATTGATGGCATTAATCTGCAGTATTACTAAAAAGCACAAAACAATATAGCCGCCAAACATCCATTTACCCACTGGTACTTTACTAAATACTTTTGCAGAAAGTAACATACCTGTTATAGCACCTAATGGAGAAAGTAATAAGGAAAGCCCGAGACTTCCATCTGTAAAACCAAGTCTGGATTTTATGCCGGGAATAGCAGCTACCCATATACCAAACAGAAGGCTGGTAGTGCAAAAAAGAAATCCAACAGCCAGTGCTGGCTTGTTTTTGATAAAGGAAGAGATATTTTTGATCATAATGCTACCTGCAATTTAATTCTTGTTTTAGAATTATATTGATATTCATCTATTTTATAAAATAAAAGTTCTCGTAATGTGTTCATTTTAAGTAAGATACAGCTTTTTAGATTTTTGAAGGCTGAAAATTGTAATGTGAGATTACAATTGTACTTTTGACAACATTTTTTAAAAATGCTAACTGGTCCCATATTAACACTGAAGCCATTGTTTAATTAACTTAATCATGAATTCTCCGAAATATACTGGTTGCTCTAAAATACTTACTACAATATGTTGAATTTTGATGCGGTAATTTTTGATATGGATGGTGTAATCACCAAAACAGCAGTGGTGCACTCAAATGCATGGAAAAATATGTTTGATGAATATCTTCATTTTAGAGAAAAAACATACAACGAACCTTTTAAAGAATTTACACATACAGACGATTACCTGCCATACGTTGATGGACGTCCAAGATATCAGGGTGTAGAGCGTTTCTTAAAATCAAGAGGGATCAATATTCCTTTCGGAGATCCGAACGATGAACCTAAAAAAGAAACTGCCTGCGGATTAGGCAACAGAAAAAATGAATTTTTTAATAAAGTATTGGAAGAAGATGGTGTAGGATTGTATGATTCTACCATCAAAATGATAAAAGAATTATTGGCAAGAGGCGTTAAAGTAGGTGTTGCAACATCCAGCAAAAACTGCGATGTTATTTTAGGGAAAGCAGGGATAGCCAATCTTTTTGAAACACAGGTTGATGGTGTTGTTTCTGCAAGAATAGGATTAAAAGGAAAACCGGAACCGGATATTTTTACAACAGCTGCAGATAATCTTGGCGTAAAATACAGTCGTGCAATAGTGGTAGAAGATGCAGTATCCGGCGTTCAGGCAGGAGCGAAGGGAAATTTTGGTTTAGTAGTCGGTGTTGCAAGAGAAGACAATGCACATGAATTAAAAAGCAACGGGGCTGATGTAGTGGTAGAAGATCTTTCAGAGATTAGTATCGAAGACATGGATAAATATCTTTTGGAAAAACAAAACAAAAAATAACGATTGTAAATTTTAATCTAACACTAAAACAGCTATATGAAAAAAAAGCCCTTATTAAGTTTCTGGCAATTGTGGAACATGAGTTTCGGATATTTCGGAATTCAATTTGGATTTGCGTTGCAGAATGCCAACGTGAGCCGTATCTTCCAAACACTTGGAGCTGATCTTGACAAAATTCCTATTCTTTGGATAGCCGGACCTATCACAGGTTTGATCGTTCATCCGATCGTTGGGCATGCGAGTGATAAAACATGGAACAGATTAGGTCGTAGAAAACCTTATTTCTTAATAGGTGCAGTATTAGCTTCTTTATCATTATTAGCAATGCCTAATTCTCCCGCACTTTGGGTAGCAGCAGGTATGATGTGGATCATGGATGGTTCTATCAATATGTCTATGCAGCCATTCAGGGCCTTCATCGGTGATATGTCTCCTGAAGAACAACAAACACAAGGCTTTGCGGTACAGACTTTCTTTATCGGTATCAGTTCTGTTATCGCTTCTTCTTTGCCTTATATGCTGGCCAACTGGTTGCCACAATCCTGGGGCATCAAAGCTACGGCAGCTCCGGGTGTAATACCTGATACAGTAAAATGGTCATTCTATTTAGGTGGTATCGTTTTCTTATTATCTGTTCTTTGGACAACCTTTCGCACTAAAGAATATTCACCTGAGGAAATGGCAGCATTTAACAGTCAGAGTGAAAATGATAAACTAAAAGAAAAAGCCATTCTTAATATAGATGTAAAAAAATATAATCAACAAGGGTTATTTCTTATTGGTGCAGGTGTTGTGATGAGTATTCTAACGTATGTGCTGGATCTGTATCTTGGATTATACATCCTGACTTCTGTATTTATTGTTTACGGTATTTTACACATGATCGTTGCAAAGCGTTTCGCTGCAGGCAAAGTTGATGATACCGTTGAGATCATTTATGATATGAAGAATATGCCTGAGATCATGAAAAAATTATCATGGGTACAAATGTTAACCTGGTTTGGTCTTTTTGCAATGTTTATTTATTGTACGCCTGCTATAACAGCATATCATTTTCATAGCTCTGATCCTACATCGGCTGCATACAATAAAGGCGCTGATTGGGTTGGTGTATTGATGTCTGTTTACAACGGCGTTGCTGCATTGATAGCATTTTCATTGCCATGGTTAGCAAAAAAATTCGGTCGCATTTTAACGCATACTATTTGTTTGATCGTTGGCGGACTTGGTTTAATATCCTGGTTTACATTTCATGATCCTAATATGTTGATCATTTCAATGGTGGGTATAGGTATTGCCTGGGCAAGTTTATTAACGATCCCTTACGCAATTCTTGCAGGAGCATTGCCACAAAATAAAATGGGTATTTACATGGGTATATTCAATATTTTTATTGTGATACCACAAATTGTAGCTTCTGCTATTTTAGGATTACTGGTTAAAAAAGTATTTCATGATCAGGCTATTTATATCATC
This sequence comes from Bacteroidota bacterium, assembly GCA_013288745.1. Classification (GTDB taxonomy): domain Bacteria; phylum Bacteroidota; class Bacteroidia; order Chitinophagales; family Chitinophagaceae; genus Ferruginibacter. The sequence continues at coordinate 40,073 of JABDBG010000007.1, read as the reverse complement.
GTTTTGGGTGGTATAGCAATGATCGCTGCCGGTATTCTTACTCTGTTTGTAAAAGATAATTACGATAAAGCATAATAAATAAAACATGACAAATCTTTGGAAAGTAAGTACAGATACCTTCGTTAATGAGAAAGAAAGTATCATGCGTATGGGTAATGTTTATCAGATCGCAAATGGCTACATGGGATACCGTGGAACTTTTGATGAATTTGGCCCTGATGAATTAGTTGGTATAACGATCGCGGGTATATTCGATCGTGTTGGTGATTCATGGCGCGAGCCGGTAAATGCTCCTAACGGAGGATATACCAGACTTACGTTAGATGGTAGCGAAATATCGGCGCTTACATCAACTGTTAAAAAGCATGCTCAAAATTTAAATTTAGAGAATGCTGTTTTTAATCGTGAAACAATTTACGAAGCAAACGGAAAAACTGTTACTGTAAACTCGACAAGATTTTTAAGTGCGGATAAACCAAACTTAGGTGTTATCAAATTTAGTTTAACAACCGATAAAGCTGCCAAAGTAAAGATCAGTACGGGTATTGATTGTAATATCTGGGACCTGAATGGTAAACATTTAGTGAACCTTAAGCTGGAACAAAATGAAGGCGCATTATTAGTACACGCTGTTACCAATGAACTAGGAAAAAAAGTTGCCGTAGCTGAAGTTGTTGACGCGTCTTTTGGTAAAGCAACACACGAAGTAAAAGATAACAGAAATCTACATGTAATTGAAGTAGATACAGAAGCAGGTAAAACATATACTTTCTACAAATACTTTGCAGTCTTCACAGAAAATGACCATGTTGCTTCTGTAAATGAAGCTGCTGTGAAAGCTGTAATAGAAGCAAAGAATGCAGGATATGAAAAATGCCTAAGCAATCATAATGCAGAATGGGCAAAAAAATGGGCATACTGCGATGTGAAAATTGATGGCGATGATGAAGCACAACAAGCTTTACGTTATAGCATATTTCAATTATTGATCGTAGCGCCTGTAAATGGCAGTGCCAATTCAATTCCTGCAAGAGCATTATCCGGACAAGTTTATAAAGGAGCGATTTTTTGGGATACAGAAATGTTCATGTTCCCTTTCTTCCTGTATACCTATCCTGAAAAAGCGGTAGAGCTAATGCGGTACAGAATTAAAACACTGGATGGTGCACGCAGAAAAGCAAAAACTGAAAGTATCGGATTTGAAGGTGCATTCTATGCATGGGAAAGTCAGGATGATGGTGATGATGCTTGTACTTATTTTAACATCGGTGATCCAAATACGGGAAGAGACCTGCGCACACACTTTAGAGATAAGCAGGTACATATCAGCGGTGACGTAGCTATAGCAATGTGGGAATATTTTAAATTAACCGGCGATGATTCTTTATTATTAGAAGGCGGCGCTGAAGTTATTTTAGAATGTGCACGTTTCTATTTCTCTTATGCTTATTTCCAAAAAAATAAGAATAGGTATGAGATCCTTGATGTGATCGGCCCTGATGAATACCATGAGCGCGTGAACAACAATGCTTTTACAAATATGGTTACAAAAGCTACGTTTGAAATTGCCAATGCAACTGTTGCTTATTTAAAAGAAAAACATCCTGCCGCATTTACGACATTAGTTTCGAAGATCAATATCGAAAAAGAATTGCCTTTATTTGTTGAAGCTGAAAAATTACTATACGTTCCTCAACCAAATAAAGAAGGCGTTATCGAACAATTTGATGCTTACTTTAAACTGAGAGAAACGACCATTAAAGAATTGAAAGCACAAATGATCCATCCGAATGAATATTTGGGTGCCGGCCAGGGTTTAGCAGTTCCAACAAAAATTATTAAGCAGGCTGATGTGGTAATGATGTTGAATATGTTCAAGGATCGTTATCCGAAAGAAATTAAAAAAGCAAACTGGGAATATTACGAGCCTCGTACAGAACATGGGTCAAGCTTAAGTGCTTGTGCTTATGCGATGGTGGCAACTGAATTCGGTAATATAGATTTCGCTTATGATTACTTTATGAGAACTGCTAAGATCGATATCGAAGCAAAATATAAAGTATATGTAGGAACCATCTTTATGGGTGGTTCACATCCTGCAGCTAACGGTGGCGCATGGATGACAGCCGTATTTGGTTTTGGTGGCGTTCAGTCAACAGCTAAAAATGTTGTGATCAACCCGAGATTATATAAAAAATGGAATAGCCTTCAATTCAATATGATCTATAAAGGCGATAGGTTTAAAGTAACTATCGGACAAGATAAAGTTGAAGTGATCGCTGATGCAGCTAATAAAGCAAGTCATACATTTGTTATATCAGGGCAATCACTAGATACAGCCCCGGGCAAGACACTTAGCCATGCTGCAGGAGCTAAAAGCCTGGCATAGGTACTAATTTTCGATCGAAATAATAAAAAAAAGCCTCTTTTTAAAGAGGCTTTTTTTATGCAATGCTGTAAGAATAGTTTTAGAAAGCTTTTTCAATATCCCGAATATTATAAATACTTACATTGAAATTATCATCGTACAATGATATCGTTGCTGTTATTTCTCCCATTTCAAATTTGCTGGCACTTTTAATTTCATTCACTCTGCCTTTTATTTCAGCGCCATTTATTACGATCGTGATAGCACCTTTATTTTTATATACCACATCATTTATTAATTGAAGTTTACTGTTAATGGTATTAAATCTATTGTATACCTCATCTAAGTTTACACACATTTGTTTTGTTTTATATTAGCGTATGATCAATACTTTACCTGTTTTAATTTTTTTGCCGTCAGGGTTTCTCACGGCATAATAATATTTACCCGTCGGCAGTGCAGCTATATTTATAGTTACTATTGGTCCGAACAAGATTGCCTGATCGATTACGATCTGGCCTTTATCATTTATCAATTCAAAATATCCAGCACCGGTTTCATCAGCATTAAAACTGATATACAGCGTTTGATCAGCAGGACTTGGAGATACAGAAACAGGATTTGGTATTGGTGCTGCCGAGCAAGAATTTGAAATTGAAACTACAACGGCACTGCTATCGCTACAGCCGGTTGGGCCTGTTGCTTTAATATAATAAATACCACTTGCACTAATAGTTGACGGCGAAGTTAATGGATCAGTATCTGCCGCATCTGTATAATAACTAAGTGTAGCGCTTCCGGTTGTAGCAACAACATGCGGAGCCGTAATATCAACTGTTGCTGGCGAACATGCAGGAGATGGGTTAGTAATACTAAGTGTTGGTTGCGCTGTTACTCTCACATCCAATTCTGAACGTGTAGCACTGATACAAGTTGTTGCACCAAATGTTTGTTCCTGTCCAACATAATATTGTAGGGTTACATCTCCATTGTCTGTTGAAGGTATTGGAGCAGAGAATGAACTACTGCCTCCAACCGGTTGTGTATACCAGATTAAAGTATTTCCCGGAATGGCTGTGGCTGTTAATGGTGGTACAGCTGTGAACTGGCAATAGGCAAGATCTGCTACTGCCGGGGCCGGAGGTCGGGCATTGATCGTTACAGCAACAACTCCGGTATAGCTAACGCAACTGGCGGCTGTTGCCGTGATGTAATAATTTCCGTTAGTGCTTATCGCTTCCGGCATAGTGAGAGGTGTAGTAGTTGCCGCGTCCTCATAATAATTAAGTACTGTACCAGGGGGTAAAGTACTATGATTAATGGCTATCTCAGGATTTGTAATATCTACTGTAGTAGGAGCACATACAGCATTTGGTTGTTGTATTATTAATATTGGTGTGGGATTTATTGTTACTACTACCGGTTCGATATCAGTGGAACCTCCATTTACTGCCTTGATGTAATAAGTATTGGCTGTTGTAATAGCAGCAGGTGATGATAATGGTATTGTAGCACCTACATCTGTATAATAACTAAGTGTAGTTCCTCCAGGGAAAGTACTCCCAGCGGTAATCGCCGATGCTGTAATATCTACAGTAGCGGGCGAACATACAGGCGCAGGATTAGTGATCGAAAGCACAAGCTGTGCTGATGCAACCAGCCCATTATCTATGATCAGGAAAAGCACTATTAAAATGATAAGTGTAAATTTTTTGCGCATACTATTTGCTTGAGTAAAGATTAACCAGAGATAAAAAATAGGATTACAAAGATAAATGAATATTTGAACGGTAAACTACCAATGATACAATTGAAATATTACGAAATATTTTAATTTTCTATTGATCCAGCATTATCTTTTAACCGTACACCTGATAGTTGTAATCGCATTGATTCCTGAATAAGATAAAGAATTTTTTCTGTGGCCAGATCATATTGTAAACCTTCAGGCCGGATATTTGAGATACAGTTTCTGCTTTCATCCGTTAATCCTATTGTCGGATTAAAAGTTAAATAAGCCCCCAAGCTATCGGAAGAAGAAAGTCCGGGTCTTTCTCCAATAAAAATGAGTGATAATTTTGCTTTTAGGATCGATCCAATTTCATCACCGATAGCCACTCTTGCGTTTTGAACCATAACAATTGGCGCAATTGCATATTGCTGTAACGCGGGCATTAATAATTGTAAAATAGAAAATACATTTTTATTGACTGCTTCCGCAGATAAGCCATCCGCCAATATAATAACGATATCAAACTGTTCATTGCTACTATCCTGTAATTTGTTTTTTGATTCATTATTTAACTGTCTTCCCAGATCCGGCCTTTGTAAATAAATGGGTCTGCTATCAGCATTGCTTTGTAAAGAATAAACAGGCAAATTAAATATTTCTAATTCGGTAGATAGTTGCTGGGTATCTAATAAAGAATATACGGCATCACGTGCATGTGCAAATGCTAATTTAAAATCCAGTATTTCTTTTAAAGGAATAGCAGTGCCCGTTTTTCCCAAAGCGATCCGCGCAGCAGTAAATGCTTTTAGAGAGTGCCATGCATCGGGTTGAATACTATTTTTAGAAATATTTGACAACATAATATTTATTGTAACAATAAATGTGATGATTGTATAGGTAGTTGATTGCCGTGTTCATCCATAATATTTTGCTTAAACAACCATGCTTCAAATTCAGGCGACGGCTTTTTGTTTAATACTTTTCTTAGATACAATGCATCATGAAAAGAAGTAGATTGGTAATTGAGCATAATATCATCAGCGCCGGGAACACCCATTATGAAATTGCAACCTGCAACACCCAATAAAGTTAATAAATTATCCATATCATCCTGGTCAGCTTCCGCATGATTGGTATAACAAATATCTACACCCATTGGCAAACCTAATAATTTTCCACAAAAATGATCTTCTAAAGCGGCCCGTATAATTTGTTTGCCATCAAATAAATATTCAGGACCAATGAACCCAACAACTGTGTTGACAAGCATTGGGTTAAATTTTCTTGCCACAGCATATGCTCTTGCTTCTAAAGTTTGCTGATCAACATTATAATTTGCATTGGCAGATAAGGACGAACCCTGTCCCGTTTCAAAATACATTATGTTATTACCTATAGTTCCGCGCTGTAATGATAATGCCGCCTCGTGTGCTTCTTTCAACATAGAAAGATTTATGCCGAAACTTTTATTTGTTTTTTCTGTTCCTGCGATAGATTGAAAAACCAGGTCAACAGGTGCTTGTTGAATAATTTGTAAAATTGTTGTTACATGGCATAACACACAGCTTTGGGTAGGGATAGCATATTTAATTCTTAAGTCATCGATCATATTTAATAAGGAGACTGCAGACGCCGGACTATCAGTTGCAGGATTGATACCGATCACGGCATCACCACTGCCATATAATAATCCATCTATCATGCTGGCTGCAATGCCTTTCATATCATCTGTTGGATGATTAGGCTGTAACCTCGTTGATAGCCTTCCTTTTAACCCAATAGTATTTCTAAAACGCGTGACGACCCCACATTTTTGCGCAACAGCTATCAGGTCCTGGTTGCGCATTAATTTTGAAACGGCGGCGATCATTTCAGGTGTAAAACCTTTTGCCAGCTTTTGTAAGGTAATGGTATCGGCAGTGTCGCTCAATAACCAATCCCGTAATTCCCCAACAGTCAAATGACTAATTAATAAAAAAGAAGTGGCATCATGTTCATCAATGATCAATCTTGTTACTTCATCTTCTTCGTAGGGAATTATAGTTTCATGTAAGAAATTTTTAAGCGGAACATCCGCTAATACAATTTGTGCAGCTACTCTTTCTTCGTAACTATCCGCGGCCAAGCCGGCCAATACATCGCCACTGCGTAAAGGAGATGCTTTCGCCAACAATGTTTTCAGGTCATTAAAAACATATACTTTATTTCGTATACTGGTGCGATAAGACATATTACCGTAAATGATATTGTTTATCTGTTCGGTAAAATACAAAAAAAATGTGCACAAGGCACATTTTAATTAATACTTAATATCTGGAGTTATAATAGCCAACTCGTGTAAAATAAGAACAGCTTAATAGATCTGTTCATTACCTGGTTAACAGTGCTTCTATTGAATATTCTGTAAATGATATTATGGTGATGTTTTACCAAGCTAGCGAAATCATACATATGTACTAACTAATTGCCGAATCATTTGCGTAAGAACTATCTTTTAGAAAAATAATTTCTTACAAAAGCATGTTCTTCATTTACGGTCATCTTATCACTTTGCTTTGTCTCAATTTTTATTTTCGAAAAATTATTGTCTGCTCTTAATAAATTTAGCAATTCTATTTTTGCATCAGTTGGACCAAACAAAAGTACATCGTCGTAATTTTTGATCGACTCCCCTAATTTTTTATAATAAGCAGCCTGCTGGTGTTGCTCTTTATTGTGCATTAGCTTTTCACCTTTTTCTAAACTTTGTTCTTTTGCTACATGTGTAAAAGCAGAATCTACCACGGTTGTTACAATAGGAGCTGATGTCAGTTCCATTAAATGCGCGCTTGAATGATCCATCCAAATGCCTAAGCTTTTATTTGTTGTCCTAATATTTTTGTTAGGTGTTATATGAAATATATTTTATTTATTAATCTCCCTGGTCTTCATCAAGATCATTGTGGTCGTCTCCGCCCAGACTGTAATAATTATTTTCCTCGTCCTCATTTCCAATAACCTCTTGGTTATCATCTAATTCGGAACCGGGAATATCGAGACCATTGCCCGATAAATTTTCATTAGTATCTGCGTCCTCATTTAATTCTTTAATGGTAGTGATATTTTGCGGGTCTGTCACTTCTTCTTTTTTGTTTTGATTATAGATGTCTTCACTTGAAGGATACAAAGTTTTTTCAATATTCTTATTCTCCATGGCAGCTTCTTCTTTATCGGATAGATTTTTGTTGTTAGTTTTTTGTAACATAAAATATTTTTAAAGATTTAAAATATTGAACTCAGTAAAACGTCCTTATTGTAGGGGCTAAAACTATGCCACATATTAAAAAGTGGATCCATGTGTTCAAATGAGATTTACACATAATATATGTACTTTCTTTTTTGATAGCCCGTTTTTTTTTATATTAATACCGATTGGTATACTTATTGTTGCGTTTAGGAAGCCAAACTACAGTTATATTATAAAAGCACTATAATGGAAAATAGCAGTTTATGCAAACGTGGTACGAATAAGAATTCCAGAACCATATTTAAGTCCACAGCAAATTTTCAATGGGATTTACCTATTAGAAAGATCATTCAACCCAAATCTTTTTTGCCGGCAGTGACGTATTATCTTGTCTTGCCGATTGTTTATTTACTATCGATACTGCCTTTTAAGCTTCTTTATTTATTTTCTGATTTTTTATACTTTATCCTATATTATGTTATTGGCTATCGTAAAAAAATAATTGAACAAAATTTGAAAAACTCCTTTCCTGAGAAAAGTGATAAAGAAATCAAGATTATCCAAAAGAGTTTTTACAAGCATTTTTGTGATTTTTTTGTCGAGACTGTAAAGATGCTTACACTTAGTAAAAAAGAAACGATCAAACGCTGTAAGATCACTCCTGAAACATCTGCTATTTATTCAAGATTTGCCGGCGAGCACAAAAATGTAATAATAGCAATGGGACATTTTGGTAATTGGGAATGGGCCTGCAATGCTTTTAACGCACAAACAGAGCAGCAGCTGTATGTAATTTACCATCCATTAAGTAATAAATATTTTGATGAATTGATGCATAAGATCCGCACACGTAATGGTGCAAAGCTTATTGCCATGAAAGATACTTACCGTGAGATGATCATGAACAAGGAAAATTTAAATGCAACAGCTTTTTTATCTGACCAGACTCCTCAGCCGCAACATGCCTATTGGACAACTTTTTTAAACCAGGATACCCCTGTGTTTAAAGGAGTAGAAGTAATAGCAAAAAAGATGAAACTGCCCGTAGTTTTTTCATCGATGCGTAAAGTGAAACGCGGCTATTATGAGATGATCTCAGAAGTATTAATAGAAGACCCTGAAAGTGTAAATAACGATGAGGTATCTGAAATGTACATAAGAAAACTCGAACAGGATATTAAAATACAACCTGAGATCTGGTTATGGTCACATAAAAGATGGAAACACAAACGGGCATAAATTTTGTACAAAATAAAAAGAGGTACTTTTAGGCAACCACAAACTATCTATTTACGTTTTACCATTATGAGAAAATATACTTTATTACTATTGGTCGTTCTAATGGGCCATTTTACAATGGCTCAATATAAACCCGTTGATAAAGGGTCATCAGTGAAATTCGAAATAAAAAATTTCGGTCTGGGCACAGACGGATCATTTTCCGGCCTGGAGGGAACAATTAGTTTTGATAAAGATCATCCGGAAGAGGCAAAATTTGATGTAAGCATCGATGCCAATACGATTAATACGGGTAATGGTAAAAGAGACAATCACTTACGTGAAGATTCTTATTTCGATGTAAAAAAATATCCTCGTATTCATTTTGTGTCTACCAAAATATCAAGATCCTCATCGGGAACCTTAACTATCTCAGGTAAGCTTACTATTAAAGGGCAGACAAAAGATATTTCCTTTCCATTTACTGCTATGCCCAATAATGGCTGCTATCTTTTCAAAGGTTCATTCAGTATAAACAGAAGAGATTTTGGAGTAGGAGGGTCTAGTACTATTTCAGATAATCTTACCGTTGAATTAAATATAGTCACTGTTAAATAGATACAATCATTTCTCAGTTTCAACTTCTACCATTTTAGTAGTAACAGCATAATCATTTGGTTCTATCGGCGACCCGTATTCTATAGCATATGCTCTTGTAAGTTCTGCTCCAAAATATAAAATGATCGAAGAATAATAAACCCACAATAACAGAACGATCAATGAGCCTGCCGCTCCGTAAGTACTACCTACATGTGCTTTACTAATGTAAAAGGACATGGCAAATTTGCCCAGCATAAAAAATAAAGTGGTAGCTATTGCGCCTGCAAAAACATCTTTCCATTTAATTTTTGCATCCGGTAATACTTTAAATATTACTGCAAATATTGAAACGGTAACAATAAAAGTAATTGATACGTTTATCGTGTACACAACTACGAAAGCTATATCAGGAAAATGAACTTTTAATTGATTACTAAAGCCATCGATAATAGAATTTACACCTAAAGAAACCAACAGTAAAAATCCGAGTGCAACTATAATTGAAAAAGAGAGAAAACGGTTTTCTAAAAATTTTATCCAGCCTCTTTTTGGTTTAGATTTCACTCCCCAGATAGTATTGATAGAGTCCTGTATTTCTCCGAAAATACTTGTAGCACCAATCAATAAAGAGATAATACCAACAATAACAGCCACCTCACTTTTGCCACTGAGGTTCGCATTTTTAATGATCTCCTGCAACTGAGCGGCGGTATCTGATCCTACAAAGCCTGCTAAAGTTGAATATACTTTTCCTTCGATCGCATCTTTTCCTAAAAAAATTCCACATACGGAAATAATAACGATCATCAGGGGGCCTAAAGAAAAAATAACGGAATAGGCCAAAGAGCCGCTCAACTTCGTGATCTTATTATCACTAAATCCCTTGAAAGCAGTTTTAAAAATTTCTGCGACAGCCCTGAATGAAAAATTTTTCTTCTCCATATTTTAAAAACCTTTTAAGATTTTTTCCAAATTAATTCCTTTACCTAACACGGGTTTAAAAATATCTCCTTCTCTATTTAATCTTTCTACAGCATTGAAGATAGTAAAATCGCTCATCTTTAAACCTTTCTTTACTTCTTCCCAATGCAATGGCATTGATACGGTAGCACCGGGTTTTGGTCTAAGTGAATAAGGTGCAGCAATAGTTGCCTGTGGCCTGTTCTGTAAAAAATCTAAATATATTTTTCCTTTCCTGTTAGCTTTCACTCTTTCAACACTCGTGAATTTGGGTAGCCGTTCCTGCACCAATTTTACAATAATACGGGCAAATTCTTTCGATTGATCGTATGAATATTTAGCACCAAACGGGATATAAATGTGCATACCACTAGAGCCACTTGTTTTACAGTAGGCTGTAATTTTCATATCATCTAAAATACTTTTAGTTACCAATGCCGTTTCGATCACTTGGTTAAAATTGTTGCTGTCATCAGGATCAAGATCAATGATGCACCAATCCGGATTATCGGGGGATTGGACGCGGCTGCTCCATGGATTTAATTCTATACATCCTAAAGATGCCATATACAATAAACTGGCTTCATCAGTACTAACTAAATAATGCCTGTCTTTGTTATCAGCCTGGCTATGGTATAAAAATGTTTCGGCCCAATCAGGTACTTTACCTGTCACATCTTTTTGGTAAAAACTTTCACCGGTAATGCCATTGGGAAAACGGTTCATGGATTCGGGTCTGTCTTTTAAATAAGGTAAAATAAATGGCGCAACCTGGTAATAGTAATTGATCATATCACGCTTAGCTATTTTTTCTTTGGGCCAATAAATTTTACTCAAATTTGTGAACTTTAATTCGTGTCCGTTAATAACTCTTACCTGCGTTTCATCCGTAGGATTCAGTAAAGTTTTGCGGGAAATTTTTCCTGCAGGCGCGATAATTTTTTTAGTAGCTAACATCTTTTCTTCTTTTATTATTTTAGCAGATGGTTTTTCTTTTTCACGCACAACCTCATTGGCTTTTTTATCGATGCGCATGCCTTTAAAAGATGGATGGCGCATTACACCATCGCTTGTCATTTCTGTAAAACTTACTTCGCATATTAATTGAGGTTTGAGCCAGGTAACAGTCGCATGTGGCGGATCGGGCCTGAACCGGGAGGGCTTGTTTACATCAGGTATTTCAGCAAAAGGAACTTTGGTTGTGATCAATGGTTTAAACTGCTTCATCATTTGTGCTTGCGTTGCTTCATTAAAACCGGTTCCTATTTTACCTGTATAATGTAATCTTCCCTTATCAAAAACGCCTACCAGTAATGCGCTAAATAGTTTGGATGAATTGTCGTTATTTGTAAAACCGCCAATAATAACTTCCTGTCCTTTGTTGGATTTTATTTTTAACCAATCATCTGATCTTAATGCCTGATGATATAAACTGGCAGCTTTTTTTGCCATGATGCCCTCGAGTCCTAACCGTTTTGCTATGGCAAAAAATTTTGTTCCTTTCTCATCAAAGTTTTCACTTACCCTTATGATGTTTTCATCTGTAATCGTATTTTTTAAGATAGTCCTGCGTTGTGACAATGGCAATTGTGTAAGATCTTTGCCATTTAACCAAAGTATATCAAAGACATAATAAAATAATTCGCCATCGGCTTCGCTTCGCCAATTTTGGAGGCGCCCGAAATCTGATTTCCCGTTTTCATCCAATACAACAATTTCTCCATCAAGTACAGCATCAAAATGTAATTCTTTACAGGCGTTGTATATAGAATAGAATTTATCGTTAAATGATTTATCGTTTCGTGATTTAAGATCAATTTTCTTTTTGTTGATAAATGCTACAGTCCTGTAACCATCCCATTTTACTTCATATAGCCAACCTTCTTCATCAAATGGTTTATCTACCAATGTAGCCAACATTGGCGCTATTTTTTTTGGAAAAGCAGTTTTTTTAGCTTTATCCAGATAGCTGTTTATTTCTTCATTACTCTTTGGGTTGGACTTTTTTTTTACAGGCGATTTTTTAATTGCTTCAGTAGTTAGTTTTTGCTGCTTTGCTACCGCTTCTTTTTTTACGGGTCTTTTTGTTTGTCCGTAAATTTTTTCCGGTGCATCCGCAACCTGTTCTAATGTTTTATTTGAGATGGCAGATTTTTCTTTTGCTGTGATATCTTTTTCAGAAGCATATTTATCCCTGTGTTTAATTAATAGCCAGGAATTCTCTCCGCGGCCATGTGTTTTAACTAAAGTATAAGAGCCTTTTAATTTTTTACCATGCAATGTAAATTTTAGTGTGCCTGCTTTTAATTGTTTGAGAAGGTCTTTCTCGGCAGTCTTTTTATCGGTACCAATATTATCGTCGGGCTCATATGTTCCTTCATCCCATACAATAACAGTTCCTGCACCATAATTTCCCGGCGGGATGATACCTTCAAAATTTCTATAGTCAAAGGGGTGATCTTCTACCATCATTGCCAACCGTTTAACGGCAGGATCTGTCGAAGGACCTTTAGGAACAGCCCAGCTTTTAAGTACACTATCCATTTCCAATCTAAAATCATAATGTAAATGAGAAGCCGCATGTTTCTGAATAACAAAACGCAATTGCCCCTCAGTAGATTTGCCGCCTTTAGGCTCTGGCGTTGCTGTAAAACTTCGTTTTTGTTTGTACTTTATTAGAGTCATAGCTTCTATGGTTAATTAAAAAACGGGGAGAATATTTCTATTCTCCCCGCATTAAATATTGATTGATCTATTTTCTCGAACTTCTCGAAGAATTGTTGTTATCTACATCCTCATCTTTCATGTTGGTTCTATGAGCGGTTTTACTCGTAGACTGCGATGATTGACGGTTGGTTTTCGATTGACTTCCTTGAGTTGCTTGACGGCTTTTTGTGTCATCATTTTGACGTGATACGTCGTTATGCATTTTAGTAGGCATCGTTTTAAATTTTAATTGTTATTGTTATAAATTAACAAGCAGAGAAGTTCAATCACCATGCCAGAAAATGATAAGGAAAAGATACTGATTTATAGTAATAATTTCCACGAATTGCCCGCTTACCCGCGGATGATTTGGGACAATTATTTTAATTAAAAACCAGACCTATGATAGCGAAAAATGCAAACTGTGTAAAAGATGGCACAGTTTTAACTTGGTAATAGCGAAGCTGTTGGCTAAAGAATGGCAGATAGATTATGATTCATCAATTGGATCCTGCAATACTGGTAGATACCCCTTTAGGAAAAGGGCAGGCAATTTTTATAATAGATTATGGTATGCACCAAAATACCTGTTGGATTGTGGCGCTGGTTGAAAATGGTGTTATTAAGCATTTTGATTGCAACGATGTAATTATGGCTACAAATTACACTTACGGGATGAATTTGCATAAACATACGCATAGTCATCCTGCAAATAAAAATAAATAGCTACATTCATTTATAATTATAACCCTTTTATTAAAACAAGTAACAGATATGAATACGAACAGACTTTCAAAAACAATTGAAGCTGCACTAAATGCGCAAATGACAAAAGAGGCACATGCGGCACAAATTTACTTATCTCTGGGAGCATGGGCAGATAGTCAGGCTTTTGGTGGTGTTTCTAATTTTCTTTTCAGGCATGCGCAGGAAGAGCGTAACCACATGATGAAAATACTGGAATACATTTTAAAAAGAGGCGGCAAGGTTACCGTAACAGCCATTCCTGATCCCATTCCTGATCCTAAAAATTTGCAGGAATGTTTTGAAAGCGTATTCAAACAAGAAGTTGATAATACTACCTGGATATATAAATTGGTAAAATTAAGTTTGACCGAAGAAGATTGGGCAACCTGGAATTTTATGCAATGGTTCGTTAAAGAACAGACAGAAGAAGAAACATTAGCAATTGAACTGTTGGATAAAATTAAAGTGGCAGGCAACGAACATTCTGCGCTTTATTCTTTCGACAGAGATCTTTTAGGCACTCCGGATGATGCTAAACTGGCACAGGATGTAACTGCAGACAAACCATAAATAACACAGTTTTCATAATAGAAAATCGGGCATAGTAATTTGTGCCCGATTTTTGTTTTATAAGTAGTATAAATAATCATTATGAAATCTTTATGGACAGGCACAATAGGCTTTGGTTTGGTTAATATTCCTGTAAAGCTGTTTAGCGCCACACAAAGCAGCGAACTTGACCTTGATATGTTGGATAAGAAAGATCTATCCAATATTAAATTCAAACGCGTAAATGAAAAAACGGGTAAAGAGGTTGAATGGAACAATATCGTTAAAGGGTATTTTATCGATGATAAATATGTGGTGTTAACTGATAAAGATTTCGAAAGCGTTAGTGCTGTGAAATCTAAAGTAATTGAGATAGATGATTTTGTTTCGGAAAAAGAGATCGATAGTGTTTATTATGAAACGCCCTATTATCTTGTTCCCGAAAAATCCGGGGTGCGTGCTTATGCCTTGTTGCGTGAAGCTTTACAAAAAACCGGTAAAGTAGGCGTTGCAACTTTTGTAATGCGTAGCAAAGAAAGTTTGGCTATTCTTAGAGTTTCTGATAATGTAATTATTTTAAACCGTGTACGCTTTGCAGAGGAGATCCGGGATACAAAAGGGTTGGGGCTTCCGGCAAAAATACCAGTTAAGCCGAATGAATTAAAAATGGCAATTTCTTTGATCAATCAATTATCTGATAAATTCGATATTGCTAAATATAAGGATGAATACTCCGGACAATTATTAAAGTTGATACGCGCCAAATCAAAAGGAAAAGCAAAAGCGCCCGTAGTGCAAATGAAAATGAGCCCGAGTAAAACAAAAGACCTGATGTCACAATTAAAAGCGAGCCTGTCTGTAAAATCAGCTAAAACAACAAAAACTAAAAAGGCATCTTAATACACTTTATTCATCATTGAATATTGTTGTAACCATTCTGCATTTTTTATAGCAGATACTGTCATAGTATTATTAAAATAACAGTAAACATTTTTTACCCTGTTATGATCAAATATTTTATTAGCGATCACTTCCAAAGTTTCTTCATCATACTCTGATAAAAATAATTGTGGCGTACCATGAAAGCGATAATAAACAGTAGCGTTATTAACAACAACATCTTTAGGCAAACTTGGATGGCTAACACCGCAGAAAATTATATTTTTTTGTGTCAATTGTGTATAAACTTCCTCACACCACCAGCTGCTATGACGAAATTCCACCACGTTTATAAATGTTGTATCAAGGCTTTTTAAAATTCTTTGCAAGTTTTCAGGAGTGTATAAAAACCTTGGCGGGAATTGAAATAAGATAGGCCCTAATTTATCTTTTAATCCATTTTTGCAAACGATATAAAATTCTGCAACAAGGTCTTCTGTTTCAACCAACTGTTTATAATGTGTAATGATACGCGGCGCCTTAACAGTAAAAGAAAATTTATCCGGCGTTTTATTGTACCAGTCTTCCATTGTTTTCAATTGCGGAAAACGATAGAAAGTATTATTCAATTCAAGCGTATTAAAGTGTTCACAATAATAAGCCAGCCATTTGCTCTGTGGTAATTTTTCGGGGTAAAAAAGTCCTTTCCACTCCTTATAACTAAATCCTGAACATCCAATATGCCATTTCATATGCTATCGTTTTTGATCCCATTATTTATAACAAAAACGAAACCAATATTACTGGTCTGTCCTTTGTTATAGCTTATAAAATAAACTTTATGCCTGAAGGCCCGTCGATCGTTATTATCAAAGAAGCAGTGCAATTATTTAATGGAAAAAAAATATTGGAGGCATCAGGCAATGCAAAAATTGATATGCCGAGGCTTGTAGGTAAAAAAGTAATTGCTTTTAAAAGCTGGGGTAAGCATACATTGATAAGTTTTTCCGGCTTTACGATAAAAATACATTTACTGATGTTCGGTTCTTATAGTATTAATGAACAAACAAAACCTGATAAATCCTTACGATTACATTTAAAATTTTCAAATGGCGACCTCTATTTTTATACTTGTTCGGTAACATTGATCGAGGGGGATTTGAATGGAGTATACGACTGGTCGGCAGACGTAATGAGTGATGACTGGGATGCAACAAAAGCAATTAAGAAATTAGAAGCAATTCCTAATGCATTAATAACCGATGCATTATTAAACCAGGATATTTTCGCAGGCGTTGGTAATATTATTAAGAACGAAGTATTGTTTATTACTGCAGTACATCCTAAAAGTATTGTCGGAAAAATACCAGCTAAAAAGCTAAAAGAAATTGTGAAAATAGCCCGTGAGTATAGTTTCGATTTTTTGAAATGGAAGAAAGCTTTTGAACTAAGACTACACTGGTTAGTTTACAGCAAATCGGTATGCCCACGCTGTAATATAAAATTGGTGAGAGAATATCTTGGCGCTACAAACAGGCGGACTTTCTTTTGTAATAATTGCCAGGTGTTGTATAAATAAACAAGGTGGATTTATTTTGCGCCTTGTTATTTATAAATTGTAATTATTGTTTAGTTAGGGCCAACTACTACATTAAAATTAATAGTCGCAGTAGCATTAAGTGCAACAAATGTTGGTGAGATTAGCGAGCTTCTGAAAGTAAATGTGAATAAAGTAGCATCAAAATAGTTCTTCAATTCTATAGATGGAGTTACAGGAAGATTTAATACATCAGCATAGCTAGCAGGGTTATTGGTTACCTGCGCAAAAGTAGTTGCAGCAGCATTTTCAGTAGAAGAAATTTGCATTTCAGCGGAATTAAAATTACCAAAGTTGTCAGTATTGTCTGCATTGCTTAAAGAAATATTAGCTGCTATGGCCGCAACCGATTTAATATTGGTTCCATTAAAAGATGGGTTGTCTGCTTTGATAATACTGTCTACATTACAATAAACAGTAACAGTTGTATCACTAACCGTTTGACTTGGCGGAATAGCAAAGGCTATCTGTGCCATTTGCACCGGAACTGTAACTTTTACAAGCGTAGTTGATTTTTTGCAAGATGTTACTGCTATAGAAAAAACGGCCATTATAAAAAAGCCCGGTTTGTTTACATTTGATATTTTCATAAACGATTAATTTATTATAGATTCATGTAAAAAGGTGCATTAAACTAATGCACCTTTTTATATAGTTGTAATTGTTGATCTTAGTTTGGTTCTACTACCAGGTGAAAATAAGCAACTGCACTTGCAGGAATAGGAGTAAGGACTTGCGGATGCGTGCACGTAAAAGTGTACGTAAATGAAGTCGCTTTCAAATAACTTGTCAGATCAGCCGTAGTAGATGAGGACAATGTAAGGATTGATGAAGTTGAACCAGTATTGCTACCAGCAATTGTAACCGGCGTTAAAACTGCATCAGAATAAAATGAAGCTGAAGCATTAGTTACACCACTAAAAGTTGAATCTGTTAAAGTGACTACTACAGAATCAATTGTTGCAGATTTAATATTTCCTACACCAAAAGATGCGTTGTTTGCTTTGATGGCGCTATCAACATCAAAATGAACTGTACCTGTGTTAGCTGTTGTGCCTGCTGCACTTGCATCAATCGTAAAAGGTACCTGAGCCATTTGAAGTTCAAGATTTACTTTTACAAGATTGTCTAATTTCTTACAAGAAGAAGTTAACAAAACAGTGAAAGCCAAAATTGCAAAAAGGCTTACTTTAGTTGCGTTTGAAATTTTCATAATTAGTTGTTTTTTATTGGTGAAATTATTGATTTTTTATGAATTAATAGTTTCTCAAAGTGAATTCAACTCTTCTGTTCTTAATTCTTCCCTGCGGTGTAGTGTTCGGTGCTATTGGGTTTTGATCACCATAGCCTTCCGTGCTGATCCTGTTTTCGGCTATACCTTTTTTCACAAAATAAGCTTTGGTTGCACTGGCTCTATCTGCAGAAAGTTTCTGATTTTTTATAGAATCACCGGAATTGTCTGTGTATCCAGCAATATCAATATTCAATGAAGGGTTTGTTTTTAATACCTGAACTACCGCATTTAATTTGGCAAAAGATGGTTTAAGTATAACTGATTTACCTTTTTGAAATTGAAGTCCTTTGGCAGCAATATTTATTTTTTGAACGATCGCTTTGCTTACATTTAAAACAGGACAACCATTGTTGGAGGCTGGGCCTGCAAGTGTAGGACATTTATCCACTTCATCATTTACGCCATCGCTGTCAGTATCGGGAATAGGACAGCCATTGTACCTTGCCAGTCCTTTAATCAACGGGCATTTATCTACTTCATCATTAACACCGTCGCTATCACTGTCAGGAATAGGGCAGCCATTGTATTTTGCAAGGCCGGGGATCGTTGGGCATTTATCCGCTTCATCATTAACACCATCACTATCACTATCAGGAATAGGACAGCCGTTATATCTTGCAAAACCGGCTACTGTAGGGCATTTATCTAAGCTATCAACAATACCGTCGCTATCAGTGTCAACGCTTTTTGCAATAAGTTTAACCATTGGGGTGTCAACCGGAGCAACCGGAGCAATTGCAACAACAGCCACCGGCGCTATTGGTTCTTTTTCTTTTTTAACGCGTGGCTTTTTTTGAAGGCCATTAACGATGATGCCAAAGTGAACATCAATTTGTTGTGTGTTGCCTCTTAATAAAGTTGTAAGAACAGCACCTGATCCTATGAATATTGGACCCGCTCTTAAAGACAGGCCTGCATTAAAACCTGAAATACTGCCCGCAGCAAGTGGTACAGCTATGCCAAAATGTTTGCCTTCATATCTTGGCGTAAGCGCAATATAATTAGCCGTATGTGTTTTAAATAAATTTGAACTATTTCTGTTTAAAGAAACTGAACCTCCAAGATTTACATATAGACCAGATACAACATGATAGTCGACCGAACCGCTAAAAGAAGTAGGTAAAGACATATTGAACTTACCATTTGCATTTGATGTTTTTTGTATACTCAAACCTGCGCTATTTAAAGCTGTATCAAGATCATTAAAACTTGAAATTTTACTAAACCTGTCTAACCGTAAAGAATCATACGGAGGGTTAAAATTTGTGTTCAAAGAATAGGCTGCATCAGAGGATCCGTGATTATAGCGAATGCTTCCCAAATCATGTAAGGCAACTTCTACTTTAAACTTATATTTATTTTGATCTTTTGCTGTGATATAAATAGGCCTGTATTCATACACAAATCCGATATCACCTCCAATACCACTTCCATTAAAATTTAATTGGATGTTATTGATGTCTTCTCCGCCCAATCCATAATTAAGTTGACCCGTAGTGTTTTGAATAAAATTATTACCGGCAGGATCCTGATCTAATTTACCATTTGCATTTAGTCCAAAATAACCCGCACCAATACCGCCTAAATATTTTAATGTGATACCACCCTTCAAAAAGCTGGTTTTATCAAGCAATACTCTTCCGTAAGTAATACCAATTTCTGTCCATACATGCGCACTTATTTTAAACCCGTCTGTATTAAGAGATGTTGGGAAAAGAACATTATTACCGCTGTTTTCAAGTGTATTTAATAGATCGCCGGGCATTTTATCAACATTAACCATCGCCCTGCCTCTCGTAGTTATGGCAAATGAATTTTTGGCATTGATATTAAATAGTACAGAAGGTCCAAAAACATCTGCATCTAATAAAAAATTAGTCTTTCCGAAATTAGTACGGTCTATATTATAGCTGGAAGTATCTCCGCCAAGCGCTTTAAAAAGCCCGCTTGTTGTTAGTGTAGCATAATCATTCGAGACAGTAGTGTTTATCGATACAAGGTTAACGCTCCATTTATACCTGCTGTCGACAACATTACCCGGGTTAAAAAAAACGCTGTTGACACCGGAATAATTACTCGTATTATAGCCTGCATAATCTTGTGCAATGGTATTCAGGCTTATTAGAACGAATCCGATCAATAATAGCTTTCTCATAGTTAGTGTAGTTAAGGGCCTGAAATTATAAAAAAAAATGAATATTCGGTATTCGATCATGCAAATTGAAAATAAACAACGGCAATAGCGGCAATTGTCATCAACACTAAAGTGATGCCACCCAGGATATTAGATAGTTTACTATTGGTATAATTGCCCATCACTTTTTTATTATTGCCGATGTGTAAAACAATGGCAATTAAAACAGGAGCCGTTACACCATATAAAATAGCCGTATAAATAAGCGCCTGTATCGGACTGATGCCAATAAAATCTAAACATAAACCTACTAATAGAGATAGGATGATAGTAATGTAAAATGCTTTTGCCTGAGGGAATTTTTTATCTAGCCCTGCTTCCCATCCAAATGTTTCAGACAACATATAAGATTGTGAACCCGCCAGGACAGGGATCGCTAATAAACCTGTTCCAATAATTCCTATTGTAAAAATTAAGTAAGTTAATTTTCCTGTTAGTGGCTCTAATGCTTTAGCAGCCTGATCTACAGTATCTATTTGATGAATGCCTGCTTTAAATAAAACAGAGCCGGCAGTCAATATCATAAAGAACATCACCATATTGGATAGGAACATACCAACATTTACATCTATTTCCATATGAGACATGATCTGTTTATCAACGATCACTTTTTTTACACTATGTGCCATATCTTCTGCTTCCATAGTAGCTTGCCAGAAAAAAAGATAAGGTGAAATGGTAGTGCCCAATATTGCTACCAACAGCGTTAAAAAATCCCTGTTGAATTTTATGGTAGGAATAAAAGTGCTTTTCAAAACAGCCAGCCAATCTTGTTTTACCATAAAAGGAACAATAATATATAACAGTACAGATAAACAGAGCCACTTTAATATCATCGCCACTTTTTGATAAGGGTATTGCACGATCACAAACATTAAGATCGCTGTAAAAATTATACTGCAGATAAACGCGGGAATTTGTGGTAACATCATGTGCGTTACAGCACCCATACCTTGTATATCGGCGCCAATATTTAAAGTAATAGCAGGAAAACTAAACAAGAGCATTGTATACAAAATACTCTTTGGATAATGTTTTTTTAAAGTAACCGTCAGCCCTTGTGAAGTAACAATGCCTATTCTTGCACACATTCCCTGGATAGCGGCCATTAATGGAAAAGTAAGTACTGCGGTCCATAAAGTTGCATAGCCAAATTGCGCGCCTGCCTGTGTATAGGTCGCGATCCCTGATGGATCATCATCGCTTGCACCGGTAATTAACCCCGGACCAAGCATTGCTAAAAATCGTTTTAATTTAACCGCAATCTTTTTTGATTCTCTCATAGATTTTTTAAAGATACAATTGTTCTTGACAAACACCATCAAGGCAGGTAGGCGTATTTGCTGATAACAATTAATAAAGTAAATTTAGCAGATGAAACCAACTATCGTTATCGAATATTGTCCTAAATGCGGCTGGCTGTTAAAGGCAGCATATATGGCACAAGAAATATTAACCACATTTACTGATGATATAAAAATGGTTTCGTTACAACCCAGCGAGGTCGCAGGACGCTACACGATTTTTGTAAACAATAAAGCAATATTCGACAGAAAAGAGCAGGGCCATTTTCCGGAGATTAAGGAATTAAAGCAAATGATAAGAGATATAGTAAACCCAACGAAAAACCTTGGGCATTCAGACAAAAAATAATAAAAAATAATCCATTGTATTTCATCCTCCCAAAAGCTTGACCTAATTTTAAAAATTTTTTTTGATTCCCGGCTGCAGATCCCTGATCATTATTTGTTGCGTGGCCTCTTGTACTGTTCATTATTAATCAACATATTATACCAATAAAATGATATAGGGTTGTACTGGTTACTATGTTAATTATTAAAATTTATTGCAGTACAACAATCTTAGCAATATATCGTTATCTTTGAAATGGGTGCTCTTAGCCCATGTAATTTATTTACCAAAACTACCGATATGAAGTTTATCTACAACCAGTTGTATGCTGTTTTTAGTGGCGCCAAGCTGCAACTTTTGCCTGTTTGCAATGTATCAAATCGAAAAAAATATTTTGGAAGGTCTGTATTCGTCATTGCAATAACAGTGTTAATAATAATTCTTCCACAAATTGGTTTTGCGGCTACATCTACCTGGGTTGGAGGTACAGCCTCTGGTCCAAAAAACTGGAATAAAGCGGCAAATTGGAGTCCAGCAGGAATACCTGGCTCATCAACGAATGTTATTATTCCGGCAGGGTTAACAAATTATCCTACAATTACAACAGGTACTGGGTCTCTTTCTCTTTTGAGTGTAAATAATATTACCATTAATGCTACTTCAGGAACAGCACTTACTGTTCCAACAGGATTCACTTTAATCGTTGGAGGGACTATTACAACAAGCGGGGGATTAATTGATGCCAGATTTGGTACAATTGATATGCAAGGTTTGGCTGCACAAACTATTGGAGGTAGTTATTTTGTTTCTGCTACTATCAATAACTTATCTAACTCGAATTCCAATTTAGTTTCCGGACTCAGTATATCCAATAGTTTAAATATTACTGGCGTGTTAACTTTGAGTGATTTCTCCATGCTTACAACTAACAATAATTTAGTATTGGTTTCTAATGCTGGCGGAACGGCCGTTGTAGCAGCAATTGACGAGGATGGTTTGGGTACCCCGCTTGCATCAATCGTTGGTAACGTAACTGTTCAACGTTATTATCCGGCCCATAGAAGGTGGCGCCTTATAACTGCGCCCGTACAATCATCAAGCGCACCAACTATCAGTGCGGCATGGCAGGAAGGTGGCCAAAGTATAGCGGGTAGCACTTCAGATCCTGCCCCGGGTTTTGGTACTCATATATCCGGACCTGCATCAGGAACTTTTGTTTCAAGTACTGGCTATGATCAAAGTAGTACTAATAGCCCATCAATTGCAATGCTTGCTGATGCTAATTCCTGGTTCTCCCTTCCCAATACTACTTCTACTTTAGTTACGGCTTATCAGGGATATATGTTATTTGTACGAGGAGATAGAAGTTTTCCCATTTATACAGGAACAGCTAGTACGCTTGCAACAAGTACAATATTGCGTACTACCGGCGCATTAAATACAGGTCAGGTGAGCATACCTGTTAGCAGTGGTTTTAACGTAATAGGTAATCCGTATGCTGCTACTGTGAATTTTAATGGGATATCTGCAAGTAATGCGTTACTCTCCACTAATACTTTTTTCCTATGGGATCCAAATATAGGATCGGCAGATAATATATCTACTAGTGGTACAGGAGGTTGGGTCACACTAACTACTGATGGCGCGGGAGGGTATCTCGCAGCGCCTGATCCTACAAGTGGCTCATTTCCTCATCCTTTTGATATAAATGGTGATATCCAATCAGGAGCTGCATTTGTGGTACAAACTTCAGGAGCAGGTTCGGTTGTGATAGATGAATCGGATAAAGTTTCTGATGGAACCGATAATGATTCTTATTTGTTTCGACCTGCACTGGGAGGAAATCCTGTTGCGCAGGTTTCAACATTACGTACAACACTTTATTCGACAGATACTGCAAATGCTTATTTAGCAGATGGTGCTTTAAACGAGTTTAGCAGTAGTTACACCAATAATATAAACTGGAACAAAGACGTAAAAAAGATATTCGGTTTTAATGAAAGATTATTCATTCTGAAAAATGGTCAAAACTTGGCGATTGAAAAAAGCGCTTTACCCCAGGCTGGTGATACAGTTCATTTAAGCATAGGAAGCCTAAAAGCTTCGCCATATCAATTGGTAATCGCAACTAAGAATTTTACCCGACCGGATATTAAAGCATCTTTGATTGATTCATTTACAAATACTGCTACACCGATACTTTTAGGTGATACATCTACTACTGTAAACTTTTCCGTAACGGGCGCTCCCGCCAGTTATGCAGCTGCCCGCTTTAGTATAGTATTTGCATATGCTCCGGGGTCCGTAACATATACTTCCGTTGCTGCTACGCAGGAAAATAAAAATATCGCAGTAGAATGGACAGTCGATAATCAATTGAATATTAATAAATATATCGTAGAAAAATCAACCGACGGTATTAATTTTTATCCTGTTGATACCACAATAGCAACAACTACAAGCACTTCAACTTATGATTGGTTAGATGCTACTACTGCTATCGGCGATAATTATTATCGCATCCGCAGCGTAGATAATGCAGGCGGTATTTCCTATAGCAAAACTGTTGATGTAGTCATGGGCAAAGGTATAATAGCTGGTATACAGATATACCCAAATCCTGTAACAGATGGTACAATAGAATTACAGATGAATAATGTTCCCGCGGGAGAGTATGGAATAAAAATCGTAAGTACTTCCGGACAAGTTCTATTGAATGAAACAATCGATCATGGAGTATCAAGTGAAACACATCCGATCCTTTTAAACAAACAATTGGCAGATGGTATGTACATATTAGAAGTAATACATCCTGATAAAACGATCACTAAGATCAATTTCGAAAATCAATAGTTCCTAATAAAAAAAACAAAAGTAAAAGGCATCAATAATATGATGCCTTTCGCTTTTTTAAATGATCTTTCATTACTTATCAGAATGTGCAGCTCTTCGTTGCGCTTCCATGTCTTTGAATTTAGCATTCTGATCTGTTGTAAGGATCGTAGCGTACTGTTGATCGCGGTAATCCATAATGGGTTTAAAAGCTTCACGGCCTGATTGTCCGCTTGCTTTTGCAGCATTCCGGCGTTTCTCACATTCGGTATTTACTGCAAGAATCTGGTTGTACTGGTCATCAGTTAGGCCAAGGTCCTGTTGCATTTTTTTTGCCATGTTGACCGCATGGTCGTCAGCAGGCGCGGTGATTGTAGAAGATGGCGCAGATGCAGCAGTTTGTGCAAATGCGGATGAATTAGCCATCGCAATAACAGCGAAAGCAATCATTAATTTTTTCATGTTGTTATTTGTTTTAATAATGAAATATATTATCAAAACCAAGGTATCAATAAATACATGGTACGATAATACCGCTCATAATTCTTGCAGCTTTTTGCTGGACCGTTCATCCATCTTAACAAATGAAAGAAAAATCTTATTTGGATTCCATGTAGTCTTTCAGTCCCTGTAAAGAACTTTCATAACCGGAGCCGGTTAGCTTATCAATAAATATTCCGTAGAATTTTTCCCATGGGTACCAGGGCAATATGGTTAAAGCTTTCCATTCAACCTGCACCTGTCCATCTACAACAGGCGTTAGAGATATTTCATTTTCAATTACATCTTCTCCTTGTGCAGTTAATAAAAAATGTATTGAAGAAGAATCAATAGCAGTTACTTGTAAATGCGTCACCTTATTATTATAAGTGATATCACAATAAGCATTTGCTGCATTTGATGGAGTAGAAAAAGTAATAACAGCAGCGTCGCTTTTAAATAGCGGCTGCCAGTTTTTCCAATTTTTAAGATCGGTTATTTGTGCAGCTATTTTACTGACAGAAGCATTGATAACAGTAGCCCTTGATACTTTTATTTTGGAAGGTATCAGTAAAGACAATAAAGTTATAACGATAAACAAACCGACAATGCCGATGATGAAAGGCTTAATTAGACGCATACTATTATTCCCACTTGAAGGTTTTGACCGCAATAAAATAAATAACAATACCCCAACCCAGTAAAATACCTAACTGTGCCCAGCAATCAAAAATACTGGCGCCTTCAAAAGAAATTTTACGCAGTGAATCGTTTAGTGCTGTTAACGGTAAAGCTTCTATAAGCCAATGAATACTTTTGGGTAAAATGCTTGTGGGGAAAAAGCTTCCTGATAAAAAATATTGAGGAAACATAAAGAGATTAGAATAGATAGGAATAATGTTTTGATTTTTTGCCACACCACTTATTACAAATCCTACACCCATAAAAACAATCAGCCCCAGCAGGCTCACAATAACCATGTCAATAAAAGTTATGGCGCCTCTCGCTAATGTGAAATGATAACAGAACCTGCCAAACAATATCAAAACAAAAACAGTGATCATTTGAAATATAACTCTGGCCAACGTTTCGCCCAAGATAATATTCAGCCTGTTAATAGGCGATGAGTACAATCTTTTTAGAACCAGCGTTTCCCGAAGGTTGAAAAATAAAAAAGCCACACCAAATACCGCAAGTCCTATTAAAGAAAAACCTATCATGCCCGGCAAATAAAAATCGATCGCTTTATATTCCCGTCCCTGTACTTCTTCAACAGAGACAGTAGCTATAGAAGTTTGTTCGGGATGTATTTTTTTATCTAATGTTGATATAATACCATTCAATACAGATTGTAAAGCAGGCAATTGAAGTTGATTGGCCGACGAAGATCTTAAATGTACATCATACGTATCGGCGCCATTTGCCCCGGATATTTTATTTATCTGGATCAGTGCCGTTAACCTTCCTTTATTCATCAGGTCTTCTAAAGTATCCTGCCTTGCATCATTGATGTTTAATAAAGGAGAGTTTTTTATTGACGCGTAGACCGGGTTGCTTGTATCTGATTTGCTGTCTATTCCAACATCCACGCTTAAACCACCGCCACCACCTAAGGCACCAAAAATTACAATTAAAACGATCGGAAAAAATATTCCAAAAAAAACTGATTGCGGGCTCCTGAAGATAGCGATGAGACTAGCCTTGGTAATTGCCAACATAGCTTTTAACTGACTGTATTGCTGCATTATTTCGGTTAAATTTTACGTAAAGCTATCGGGAAAAAAGGAGTATAAAAAATTTTTGAATTTAACAAGCAACTATATTTGATAAATGAACAAGGTTTACTTTTTGCTCGGCAGTAATATAGGAAAAAGCGAAGAGCAGCTTCGGTCCGCAATAATTCATATCGAAAAAAAGATAGGTAAAATAGTCGCCGCATCAGCTATTTATCAAACCGAGGCCTGGGGAAAAACCGATCAACCTGATTTTTTAAACCAGGTTGTTATTGCAGAAACAAATTTGCCGGCTGAAGAAACCTTATCGGCTATTCTTTCCATAGAAGAAAAAATGGGCCGCGTTAGAACAGAAAAAAATGCACCTCGTATTATAGATATTGATATACTGTTTTATAATGAGGCCATTATTCGTGAGCAGCACCTTATTGTACCACACCCTGAAATACAGAACCGCATGTTCGTGCTGGTTCCTTTGAACGAATTATCTCCCGATTATATACATCCGTTTCTACACAAAACCATTCACCAATTATTAAAAGAATGCAAAGATGTATTAAATGTTAAAAAGTTTTAATTGAAACAATTGTTGTTTCATCTTATTTTGCAAGTAAGATATGAAGTACAATTTTGTTACAATAGAAGGGAATATCGGCGCCGGTAAAACAACCCTAACACATATGCTTAGCAAGCATTATAATGCAAGATTGATACTGGAAGCATTTGCAGACAATCCTTTTCTTCCAAAATTTTACGAGAACCAGGAGTTATATGCGTTTCCGTTAGAGCTGTTCTTTATGGCTGAGCGGTACAAGCAATTGAAAGATCTGTTGCAGACAAAAGATATGTTTCAAAATATTACCATATCTGATTATCTGTTCACTAAATGTTTGTTGTTTGCTAAAGTAAATTTACCGGATGATGAATTTCGCCTTTATCAAAAATTGTTTGACATCATCGCACCGCAGATCATCCAGCCGGATATATTGATCTATTTGCACGCGCCCATAAGCAGATTAAAAGAAAACATTAAAAAAAGGAACCGCAGTTACGAACAAAATATAAGCGATAAATATTTATTTGAATTGCAGGAAACTTATACCAATTATATTAAGCAACACAATATCAAAACCTTATTTGTGGATGTGAGTAATGCTGATTTTTTAGGAGATACGCGCCATTTGAAAATTATAATCGATGCACTGGATAAAGAATATGCCGACGGCCAATATTATATTACACTCCCTTAAATTAATTAAGCTTTCATTTGATTCAAATTAACCTTCAACTTCCTTATTCCTTATTTTTTGTTTCTTATTTTTTACCTTTACAATCCTAACCAATAAAGTAGCTGTTGAACAAAGCCTCTGCATTTAGCATTTTAAAAATTCCGGAATTTAGAAATTTTATCATCGGCCGTTTTGTCTTTAATATGGGATTGAGGATGATGTCAACCCTGGTAGCTTGGTGGTTGTATGAATTAACACGGGATGCATTTTACATCGGAATGGTTGGTTTAGCAGAAGCAATACCGGCTATCAGTTTAGCATTGTATGCAGGTTTTATTATTGATAAAAGCGAAAAAAGAAAATTGTTATTGATAACAGTAATGTTATACGCAATTTGCTCTTTCATTTTATTAGGCACTTCTACACATTGGTTTCACAACCAGTTCGGCACTAAGCTGATCATAATATTTATTTATACCACGATCTTTATAACAGGTATTGTACGGGCATTTGCCGGCCCGAGTTTAGGTTCGATGATCGCTTCTTTAGTACCGAGAGAAGTTTTAACATCAGCATCACAAGTAAACTCAACTGTTTATCTTACTTCAAATATTTTCGGTCATGCATTGGCAGGATTTTTAATTGCCTGGTTTAATGTTACGGGTACATTTATAGTGATCGTTAGTTTTATTATTATTGGTTGGATAGCGTTCACCAGGCTAACAGAAAAACCTCCTGTTTTAAATGCAGAGAAAAAAACATTTGAAGCAGTTGCAGAAGGATTGAAATATGTTTTCTCAACAAAAGAAATATTAGGCGCCATTACCCTGGATCTTTTTGCTGTCTTATTTGGCGGCGCTGTTGCCATGATCCCTGTGTATGCAAAAGATATTTTGCATGTCGGTCCCATCGGTTTCGGCTGGTTGAACGCTGCAATGGACATTGGTTCTATGTCAATGGTATTATCACTAACGCTTTTCCCATTAAAGAAAAAACAAGGACTGAAATTATTGTTAGCAGTCGGTACTTTCGGATTATGTATCATTATTTTCGGACTATCAAAATGGTACTTGCTATCTTTTGTAGCTTTATTATTTAGTGGCGTTATGGATGGAGTAAGTGTAGTGATTCGCAGCAATATTGTTCAGCTAAAAACACCCGACGCTTTGCGTGGCAGGGTAATGAGTGTGAACTCCATGTTCATCAATTCTTCCAATGAAATTGGCCAGTTCGAAAGCGGGCTCACCGCAAAATTAATGGGTAATGTAGTTTCAGTGGTTTTTGGCGGATGTATGACGCTGGCCGTAGTTATTAGTACCTGGATCAAAGCGCCGCAGCTAAAGGAAATGGAATATTAAGTGGTCGTTTCGATCAGCTTTTCCAGCACATAATAAACGATCGGACAAAAAGACGAATTCTTTAAAGTAAGTGGTTGTCTTTTAAGCAATACATCTTCATCGGTATATGGGAACCTTACGCAATCAGATGGTCGGACCTCGTAAATGCTGCAATAGTTGTCAGCACCTAAAAAAGAACAGGGCTGAGACCTCATTACGTAATCACCATCTTCGTCTACTTTTAAGTAATTATTGATCAGGTCACCGTCCTTCATTTTGAGGTGTTTGGCAATACGCTTGATATCAGTGGTTTTGAATCTGGGCGAATAGTTTTTACAACAATTAGCGCATTGAAGGCAGTCGATCTTGGAGTAGGCAGCTTCCGTCAGGGCCGGTATAGCTTTGAGTACGGTATTCTTATCCGCCCTGTGCAGGTATTTTTTATATTGAGACTGCCTGTCGCCGGATTTTTTTTCCCAGGCCCTTAAAAGTTTCTCGTCGCTCATAATTATATATTTATCCCATACTTTTCCACAGATACAAAGTAACAAAGATATTGGTTTTAAATCTTCTTGCGTTTGACTTAAATTTGCAGGAATACAGACTTCCACGCCGGTTTCAGGTAAATAAAACAGCAACTATGGATATTTTCGGACAGCAACAGAATGAATTTTCAGAAAGACATATTGGTCCAAATGAGCAGGATGCAAAAGAGATGTTGGCGACTGTTGGTGTTACTTCATTAGAAGAACTCATCAGCAAAACAATTCCTGATAGGATAAGAATTAAAAAAGACCTGGAAGTACCCGCTGCGATCAGCGAATTTCAATATCTATCCGAATTAAAAAAAGTTGCTTCGAAAAATAAAGTTTTTAAAAGTTATATCGGACAAGGATATAATGATACCATAACACCAAGTGTCATTTTAAGAAATGTTTTTGAAAACCCGGGATGGTACACGCAATACACACCTTACCAGGCAGAGATTGCACAGGGCCGTTTGGAAAGTTTATTGAATTACCAAACAATGGTAAGTGATTTAACAGGTCTGCCTATTGCTAACGCCAGTTTATTGGATGAAGGTACTGCAGCAGCAGAAGCGATGACAATGTTATTCAATCACAAGAACAGAAATCATGATGATATTACGGCGCCGAAATTTTTTGTTGACGAAAAAGTATTTGCACAAACAAAAGACGTTTTAATTACAAGAGCAACACCGATCGGTATTGAATTAGTATTTGGCGATTTTAAAGCCGTTACATTAAACGAATTATACTTCGGTGCAATTGTACAATATCCAAACAGTGATGGTGCAGTTATTGATTACCGTGAGTTCATCGAAAAAGCACACGCTGTAAATACGATGGTTGTAATGGCGACAGATCTGTTAGCACTAACATTATTAACCCCTCCTGGCGAATTGGGTGCTGATGTTGCCATAGGTAATTCACAACGCTTTGGCGTGCCAATGGGTTTTGGTGGTCCGCATGCGGCATTCTTTACAACTAAAGATGAATTTAAAAGAAATATCCCCGGCCGTATTATCGGCGTAAGCATTGATGCACAAGGTAATCGCTGTCTGCGTATGGCTTTGCAAACACGCGAGCAACATATCAGAAGAGAAAAAGCAACGAGCAATATTTGTACAGCGCAGGCATTGTTAGCCAATATGGCCGCAATGTATGCAGTGTATCACGGCGCAGCCGGATTAAAAACAATAGCAAAGAGAACACATATTCTTGCGCAAAATTTAGCGATCGAATTAAAAGCTTTAGGTATTGAACAGATCAATACTACGTATTTCGATACACTAAAAATAAAAGTGACGGATGTTGCGAAATTAAAAGCAACAGCAGAGCAACATGAAATGAATTTCAATTATTTCAAAGATGGAACTGTTGGAATTAATTTAGATGAAACAACAAGTTTAGATGATATAACTGCGATCGCAAAAGTATTCGGCAAAACGAAAACAGAAAACAAACCACCTGTCATTGACGAATTAGGCTTTCCGGCGGTATTGGTCCGTACTTCAAAATATCTAACCCATTCAGTATTCAACACGCACCATAGTGAAAGCCAGATGATGCGTTACCTTAAATTTTTAGAAAATAAAGATCTGAGCTTAAATACATCAATGATTAGCTTGGGCAGTTGCACAATGAAATTGAATGCAGCAACAGAATTAATCCCTGTTAGCTGGCCGGAGTTTAGTAAACTACATCCTTTTGCACCAACCGATCAAACCGAAGGTTATTTACATATCATCAAAGAATTAGAAAATTATTTAAGCAAGATAACAGGCTTTGCAGCAACATCGCTACAACCTAACAGTGGGGCGCAAGGTGAGTATGCAGGTTTATTAACGATACGCGCTTACCACGAATCAAGGAATGAAGGCCATAGAAATGTGGTACTAATTCCAATTAGTGCGCATGGTACAAACCCGGCAAGTGCAGTGATGGTAGGGATGAAAGTAGTTGTTACAAAATGTGATGATGCGGGAAATATTGATGTAGAAGATCTTAAAGCACATGCGCTTGAACATAAAGATGACCTTGCGGCTCTGATGGTTACTTATCCTTCTACACATGGCGTGTTTGAAGAAAGTATCAAAGAGATCTGCGATATTATTCATCAATATGGCGGACAGGTTTATATGGATGGCGCCAACATGAATGCACAGGTTGGTTTAACCAGTCCGGGTTTAATTGGCGCAGATGTTTGCCATTTGAATTTGCATAAAACTTTTGCTATTCCTCATGGGGGTGGCGGTCCGGGTGTTGGCCCAATCTGTGTAGCAAAACAATTAGTTCCTTTTTTACCCGGACATGTAAACCTTGATGTTCAAACAACGAATATTCATGCAGTCAGTGCAGCTCCTTATGGAAGTGCAAGTATCTTATTGATCAGCTATGCATATATTAAATTATTAGGAGCGAACGGAATTCGCAAAGCAACTGAATTTGCGATACTGAATGCGAACTACATGAAAGCAAGACTGGAAAAATATTACAAGATATTATACACCGGAAAGAACGGTACGGCGGCACATGAATTTATTGTAGACTTACGACCATTTAAAAACAGCGCAGGAATCGAGGCTGAAGACGTGGCTAAAAGATTGATGGATTACGGGTTTCATGCACCAACATTGTCTTTCCCGGTTGCAGGAACATTAATGATCGAACCAACAGAAAGTGAAGACAAAGCCGAGTTAGATCGTTTCTGTGATGCGATGATCAGCATCTACCTGGAAATAAAAGCCATAGAAAGCGGTGTTGCTGATGCAAAAGATAACCTGTTAAAAAATGCCCCACATACGCAATACATCATCTGCAATAACGAGTGGGAGCATCCTTACACAAGAGAAGAAGCGGCTTATCCGTTGTTCTTCGTAAAAGAAAATAAATTCTGGCCAAGCGTAAGTCGTGTTAACAATACATATGGCGACAGGCACCTGATATGTACCTGCGAACCAACAGAAGCTTATGTAACGCAATAATATTTTTTATTTTTGACCGGCAGCATCGCTTTGATCAGCATTGTTGTGTCACTCACTTCAACGGCATACCTTCCTTTAACTGTTATTTAAGAGTTTAAAGGAAGGTTTTTTTATTGTTGCTTATGTAATGCATTTTGTTTTTGCATCACATAAAAAACAATTAATATGAAAAAATATATCCTCTTGCTTGTAACGCTAATAGGCAGTTATACAGCAGCCAATGCAACAAACGGCGATAATACTAATAAAGTAAAAGCCACACTCACCACAGTAATGATATATAAAGTTGGCGCCGCAATGACGCACATTGCCAAAGCTGATGTAACGGAAGGCAATAGCGAACTAACGATCAGTAATATCAGCAACAGTGTAGATATTAATAGTATTCAAGTAAACTGCGGAAGTAATGTAACTATTATGGGTGTTGAATTTGCCACAGATAATTTACAGGACGAAATTAAAACACCTGAAATAAAATTTCTTGAAGACTCTGTTCAAAAAGTAAATAAAAGTTTAAGTAAAGTAAAAACCAATATTGATATTTTGAATGATTTATTGAATGTATTAAAATCGAACAGGGATATCAAAGGCCCTCAAACAGGCGTAAGTGTTGCAGAATTAACAAAGCTGATGAATTATTATGAAGCCAAATCAATTTCACTACAAAATGAATTAGATGGATTAACTGATAAACAAGTAAAATTATCAGACATTGTAAATAAATTAAATGATCAGATAGCCGAAGAAGAAAAGAAAAATACCAAGCAGATGGGCAAGCTAATGTTGCAGTTGAATTGCGCAGCAGCAGGCAGGTACGATTTTACTATTTCTTACATCACACAAAACGCCTATTGGGAGCCGTTCTATGATCTTAAGGCTGATAATATAAGTGCTCCCTTGCAGATAATCTATCGCGCAAAAATTTATCAGACAACCGGTATCGATTGGAAACAGGTTAAACTGAGTTTATCAACCTCAGAACCGAACGAGTCAGGCAATGCGCCTATATTAGATCCGTGGTTTGTGAATTATTCGGAACCCGTAATTGTTTCTTATGTTATGGCAAGCAGGGCTTCAGGTAATACGGAAGACCTGAAAGATGATCTGCCGGCAGCATCTCCTGAAAAGAAAGCTGCTCCCGGATTAGACGAACATACAACAATAGCGGATAAAGAATTAAATGTAACTTTTGATATTGATCTGCCTTATGATGTGCCTACTAATGGAAAAGCACAGACTGCTATCTTAAAAAAATACAATGTGCCGGCCAGCTATAAATTTTATACAGCACCTAAAGTTGATGAACAGGCATTCTTACTGGCACAGATCCCTGATTGGCAAAAATTAAACCTGCTATCGGGTGAAGCCAATATCATTTTCGAAGGAACGTATATCGGCAAATCATTCATCGATCCGGCTTCAACAGAGGATACGCTGAAATTGACAATGGGTGTTGATAAAAGGGTAGTAGTAACAAGAGAGAAATTGCTAGACTATAGTAGTGTTAAGTTCTTAGGATCTAACAAAAAACAAATATTCACTTATGAGGTAACTGTAAAAAACAATAAAAAAGATGCGATCGATATTTCAGTAAAAGATCAGTATCCTGTTTCTCAAAATAAAGATATCGAAGTAGCATTGTTAGAAAGCGATAATGCTATTGTTAACGCGGAAACCGGCGAAATAACTTGGAACCTAAAACTTGCGGCAGGTGAAGTGAAGAAGATAAGATTGAGTTACAGTGTTAAGTATCCAAAAGATAAAATAGTAGACCTGAATTAAGAGCTATATAAAAAGAGAGCAACTTACCCAACGCATAGCTTAGAACTATGCGTTTTTTTTATGTAACTTGAAGTAACAAATATTTATTATGAGTGATCAATATATAGTTCCTGCACAAACAAGGATAGGCCATGTACATTTAAAAGTTTCTGATATAGAAAAATCATTGGAGTTTTATCGCGACTTGCTTGGTTTTAAAGTGATGGCGGTTTATGGAACACAGGCTGCTTTTATTTCTGCAGGCGGTTACCATCATCATATCGGTTTAAATACATGGCATAGCAAAGGCTTGCCTCCAGCGCCTGTTAATACTGTGGGGTTGTACCATACTGCTATTTTATATCCGACAAGAAAAGACCTGGCCGTTATTTTCGACCGTTTACGTAGGGCTTATTATCCCATAACAGGCGCTAGTGATCATGGTGTTTCCCAAGCAATTTATTTAAATGATCCGGATGGTAATGGCGTTGAATTATATTGGGACAGGCCAATGGATCAATGGCCGCAAAAACCGGATGGTTCTATAGAAATGTTTACAGCTGCGCTGGATCTGGAAGATCTTTTAACGGAAGTAGAAAGCTAAACTAGTCTACTTCAAACAATAGCAATTGTGTTTTTTGAAATGGATTAAAATTATTATCAGCAATAAACAACAATGTTTTATGTCCGTTTGGTAGTGTTGGCCCAAATGTTACACCTTCGATATTATCAATATAAATACCAAGGCTACCCATATCTAATAGTAACTTCTTCGTTGCAGGTATAAATGGTTTAACTGTTTTTGTTAAAGATGGAATGTGGCTAATATCAGTAACGCCGTTTAGATCAACAGTAAATAATCTTATTGAACAACCAAGTCTTCCGGTAGAATAGGAGCGTTCTATTAATAATAATTTGTTATCGCCAATAGTTAATATATCAGGAATGCCATTCATTTTGAATGCACCGGCAGGATTTGCGGGAAAAGGGATCGGTGATATTTTATACGCATATTGTGCAATAGTTTTTTTGCTGTCCATATCAAATTTTAAGATCCTCGTATATGTATTGTTGTCTGTAAGGTCTGCCCTTGGCCCATCTTCATATAAGGGCTCTTCGACACTCACAAAAACCGTTTTATAATTATCAGCAAAAGTCAATCCTTCGAATACAGCATTTTGTCTTGGCCCTTTTTCTATTGCCTGCATTTTTAAATTATCAGGAATAATAAAGCTATCAATAAAATTACCGTTGGGAGTAACACTGATGACAGTCGGATCTTCTAACACCGTATCATTTGCATTTACAATTCTTTCGCCTTCACTGCTCCAAACCAATTTTTTACTGATCGGATCATATCGCATTGCTTCCGGATCCGGCGTATGGTAAGGATCTTGTTTCCCATTCGGATAAACCTTTCCATTGGATTGCAACATAGTTTTTACATCAACAAAATGAAAACTATCAATTCCGTTTTGAGTGCAAAATATTTTAGCTACATAAAATCGTGCAGGGTTTTTATCACTTCTGTCATCGCTTATGATATAATATAATTTACTGGACGTATCATAATCAATGCCCGATAAACCTCCAACAACCGTATTGTTATAAACAAAATTTAATGGGATGATGTATTGGCCTAATAATTTCAGCCCCTTAATATTTGGATCTGTTTGCTGTTGAGCAAGAGTTGTTGTAATAAGGCAAAATGCTACCAATAGCATAGAGCAATATAATTGCAATGCGCGAAGTGTTGATGAATACATATTGATCTGCTTAAGAAATAAAGATAAAAAAATCCCGGCAAGCTGCCGGGATGAAATTGTATTTTTCGTGAACTAAGGTGTATTGAATTTGAAATTAGTAGTAATATAATCTTTGATCTCCTGGCCTTTAGCATCTCCTATTTTATCCAAAGCCGCTTTTATTTTTTTATCTGTGAATACTCTGTATTGTGCAGGAATAGCCTGACTGAATGATATAACATAATCAATCGATTTTTTTATTTTTTCAGTGTCTTTAATTTTTGAAAGATAATCGCAGAATGTTTTTGTCATGTCATATTTATCTTGTCCGGGAGGTAAAGCGTTATAATGATCAGCGACGATATCGATATCTTCTTCTTTGGCATTTTTTATAAGAATAGCAGTAACCGCATCACCTAAAGCGCCTTTAGCATCTGCACTGTATTGTTTAGCAAGATCGTAAGCTTTATCCGGTTTCAAGGCTGTTAATCCCTGTAATGCAGCGCCGGCGACCGTATAAGAAGAATCGGTAACATTTTTTGTATAGATATTAAGGTAAGTAGGTTTACCAGTTTGTACTAAAAATAGAATGGCTGCTGCTTTTGCTTTTTTATCTTTTTCTGTGCCGGCCATTTTTTCTATATCCTCAATAACCGTTTCGTTTGGCGGTGATTTTTGAGCAGCTAATTTATTGATGGTTAGCGTGCGTAACCCTGCGTATTTATCAGTTAGTCCTAATGCAAGTTGTGGCATACTTGTAGAATCGAAATAATTCAATGCTTCTAACCTGTCTAAATAATTGGGTGCATTTTTATATTGAAAAATATAATTGGCAGCAGTTTTATTATCCGTTTTTTGACATAGCAATATTTTATCAGCGTCTACATTAATAAGATCAGGAAGCGCATTTAAATGGAATACAAATGTATCGGCCCAATTCTTTATCCATACTTTTTTACGGATCTTATCTTTACCTACATACAAATCGATGGCGATCGGCAATGTAAATGGCTGTGCACTTTGCTGCTT
Source organism: Bacteroidota bacterium (assembly GCA_013288745.1). GTDB lineage: Bacteria > Bacteroidota > Bacteroidia > Chitinophagales > Chitinophagaceae > Ferruginibacter. The sequence goes on along the minus strand of JABDBG010000007.1, from coordinate 2,717 downwards.
TTGTTTTATGTATACATAGGCAGTATTTCTTGCATCGTAACTATAACTGATAGTAAGAATTGGATGACCACTACCATAATACCATTGGTTCCAGAACCAGTTCATGTCTTCGCCCGTCACTTCTTCAAATGCTAATCGCAATTGATCGGCTTCGCCTGTTTTAAATTTATTGGTGGTTAAATAAAGATTCAGTGATTTATAAAAAGCAGAATCACCTACGTAATTGCGCAGCATATGTAATATGCACCCGCCTTTATTATAGCTTACTACATCAAATACATCTTCTTTATCACCATAATAAAATCTAACGAGGTCTTTTTTAGGGGCATCAGCATTTTTTAAATAACCATCCATCGCATCACGGTTGTGTTCATCGGCAACATCCTTTCCGTATTTATATTCATCCCACAAGTATTCGCTATAATCAGCAAAGCTTTCATTAACAGTGATATTGCTCCAGCTTTCTGTCGTTACAAGATCTCCGAACCAATGATGAAATAATTCGTGCGCAATTACTTCTTCCCATGAATTGCCATCGGTTAATTCCCGGGCATTTTGGTAAGCGCTTTCCTGGTGCAATGTTGCCGTTGTGTTTTCCATAGCACCGCTCACAAAATCACGACCTACTATTTGAGAATATTTTGGCCATTGATAGGGCACACCTAATATTTTTTCGTAAAAGCCGATCATTTCAGGAGTATTGCCAAATATCTTTCTGGCAACAGATTCATACTGCTTTTCAACATAATAACTCACCTCTTTATCCTTGTATTTATCTTTTACAATGGCGTAGTCGCCGACACCCATAAAAAATAAATAAGGAGCATGCGGCAGATCTAATTTCCAATAATCTGTACGTGTTCCATCACTATTGGGTGTTTGACTGATCAATAGGCCATTACTTAATGTAACATATTTGCTGGGCACCGTCATATAAATTTCTTCTGTTGACTTTTGATCAGGCTTGTCAATTGTTGGCATCCATACACTATTGCATTCTGTTTCACCCTGTGTCCATATTTCAGTCGGCTTATCTTTAATTTCTCCTTTAGGATTGATAAAATATAAACCTTTGGTATCCGTAATTGCGGCACTGCCATGAGTTTTCTGTTCGTTAGGTTTGGAAGTATAACTGATGTAGATAGTGTATTTTTCATCAGCTGTATATAGCTTATCAAGCGTAATTCTTAATTGAAGGCTATCGTATGTATACCGCAAAGGCTTTTTGTCTGTACCTTTTATTATAGATACTTCCTTAATGTCCATTCCTTTAGCATCCAGTGTTAAGGAGTCTGTTGAATAGAAGTGCGGATGCAATGTTATCCATGCTTTTCCGTATAGCCATGATTTGTCGTAATCAAAATGTACATCCAATTTAGTGTGTACAAGGTCATTTATTTTGGTAGCGCTGCCACGGTATATATTTTCCCATGCCGCCGTTTTGTTTTGTTGCGCATTGGTAATAAAAAGGCTAAAAGTAAAGGCCAGTAGAATAAAAAGCTTCTTCATACATAAAGTTTAGCTGTAAAAATAAGTGTCAAAACGTTAAATGAGCCTCAAATTTCCTGTAAATCGTAAAACATAATTGAGATAAATACGTTACTAGTAAAGCAAATGGATATACGTAACCTTATTTATGCTGTTTTTTTTGTTTTTTGCTGTGAGAGTAGTATCGCACAGCAAACCCACTTTATATATATACAAGCAGACGGGAATCAGTCTTTTTTTGTAAAACTGAATGATCAGTTCTACAATTCATCAGCTTCGGGCTATGTCATTCTTCCTAAATTACGCGATGGCTGTTACAAAGTAAAAGTTGGATTCCCTAATAGTGACGGGATATTACAGAGCTTCGATTGTAAAGTTGACAAGAAAGACATAGGCTATCTTTTAAAAAACTCTCAAAGAGGGTGGGTCTTATTCAATTTACAAACTTCAGGAATAACAATGGCAGGAGCTCACGATATGAACAATCCTGCCCCCCAGGTAAATGAAAATGCTTTTGCTGCTTTACTTTCTGACGCAACGGCTGACCCAAATCAAAATACAGCAAAACCTATTGCTGTGTCATTAAAAGAGAAACCACAAGTACAGCTTACCTACAACTCTAATTGCAAAGAAGAAGCATCTAACGAAGATTTTTTAGAGCTTCGTAAAAAAATGGCATCCTCAAAAAAAGATCAGGAAATGATCAGTGAAGCTGAAAGAGCATTTAAACACAAATGTTTTACAACAGATGAGATAAGGAACCTGAGCGTATTGTTTTTAAAAGATGAAAGCAAATACAATTTTTTTGATGCCGCCTATCCGCATGTATCAGATGGGAACTTTAATTCTTTACAGGATCAGCTAACCGACGATTATTATATAAGCAGGTTTAGGGTAATGACAAACCACTAAAATTTTCTTGCTAACTTGCTTTCATGTCACGCTACTTCATAGAACTATTTTACAAAGGAACTAACTACGCAGGCTTTCAAATTCAGCAGAATGCCAATTCTATTCAAGGCGAGATCGAAAAAGCACTTGCCATTTATTTTAAACAGGAGTTTGCATTAACCGGTTCATCCAGGACGGATGCAGGAGTGCATGCGTTGAGCAATTATTTTCATTTTGATTCAGAATTGCTTGAAAGTAAAGATATAGCCGAGCTTGATAAAGCGGTCTATCATATCAATGCCATCTTACCGGAAGATATTGTAGTAAAAAGGCTCTAT
>JABDBG010000006.1 GCA_013288745.1 Bacteroidota bacterium | reverse complement strand
GTGGTTGAACTTACTATCGCAAACGATCGCTATTCTTTACTAAATTTTGATCTTTATTAATTGCTTGTCCGGCTAACACAAAAAACAAGATAATAGCTGAATGAAGCATAGATGTTAAAGAATATGAACCTTGCGTAAAAGTTTTTGTCTTGCTGTAATAAAGAAATATCAGTACTGCTTCCAGCAAAATCCCAACGATACATAAGCGCAGTTGTAATACTCTTTGTTTGTATAAAAAAAGTATCAACAAAGCCAGCATCGACACTACCGCAGTTAAAATTAAAATTACATTCCCACCTGTTGTTGCATTTAATTCCTGGTAGGGCATGTCGCCAATACTGCCAACATAATAAGGCATTTTAAAAGTTAAGAAAGCGCAAACAGACGCTAACAATAACCAAACCGATTGTATTCTCTGGATCATATAATTGAATTAAGATTAAAAATAAAAACCGGTATAATATACGCCGGTTTTTACTAGTTGGTTTTACTTATTTAGTTAATCCTTTATTAACCTAATTCAGGATACAAAGGAAATTGCTTCATAAATTCTTTTACTTGTCCTTTGATCGTTGCCAATGCTTTTTCATCATCCGCATTCAATAGAACCGTATCAATAACATCCACGATAAATGACATATGCTCTTCTTTTAATCCACGGGTAGTAATAGCAGGCGTACCTACACGAATACCCGAAGTTATAAAGGCGCTTTTATCATCAAAAGGAACCATATTTTTATTCAAGGTAATATCAGCTAATACAAGTGCCTGTTCTGCCTTTTTACCACTGATATTTTTGTTACGAAGATCGATCAGCATTAAATGATTATCTGTACCACCGCTAATGATCTTGTAATCTTTATTTACAAATGCTTTAGCCATTGCCTGCGCATTTAATTGTACTTGTTTTGCATAAGCCGTGTATTCATCGGTTAATATTTCTCCGAATGCAATTGCTTTAGCAGCTATCACGTGTTGTAAAGGCCCGCCTTGTGTGCCCGGGAATACAGCCATATCGATAAGGTTACTCATCATACGCGTATTGCCTTTTACATCTTTCAACCCAAAAGGATTTTCGAAATCCTTTTTCATCATGATAACACCACCACGAGGGCCACGTAATGTTTTATGCGTAGTTGAAGTAACAAAATGGCAATGATCAAACGGATAAGATAATAACCCTTTAGCGATCAATCCGGCAGGGTGAGCGATATCAGCCATTACAAAAGCACCAACTTCATCTGCTACTTTTCTGATCCTTGCATAATCAATATCACGGCTGTAAGCACTTGCACCACAGATGATCAATTTGGGTTTAACGGCACGCGCCTGTTTTTCCAACATGTCATAATCGATCAAACCGGTTTCTTTTACCACACCATAAAAATGTGGCCTGTATATTTTACCACTAAAATTTACTGCGGATCCATGGGTTAAATGCCCTCCCATGCTAAGGTCTAAACCCAATATATTATCTCCCGGCTGTAAAATAGCTAACATTAAAGCGCCATTTGCCTGTGCACCACTATGCGGTTGTACGTTCGCATATTCAATATTGAAAATTTGTTTTAATCTGTCAATCGCTAATTGTTCGGTCTGATCAACTATCTCGCAGCCTGCATAATATCTTCTGCCCGGATAGCCTTCGGCATATTTATTTGTCATTACTCCGCCCATTGCTTCCATCACTTGTAATGATGTAAAGTTTTCAGAAGCGATCAGCTCTAATCCATGACGCTGGCGTTCTAATTCCTGTCTGATTAAGTCAAAAACCAATTGATCTCTTTGCATATTTTTTAAATTAGGTTGCAAATATACAAACGCTTCTTTAAAGTATTAAGCTGGATTGGGAAATCTATAAAATGATGAGGCTTGATGTACGATGTAATACAGCTCAATATATACAAGCTCTTTTCTAAAAATCGATTGATAAATGCAAGTACCCCTAAATTATTAAAGCTCCCAACATCATACGTCGTATATCAAACATCGTCCATTGGCTCCTGTTTACCCAAAATTCCCTATTTTCACACCTTGATACACATCTACTTTACACTAAAAGCCCCTTTTGGGGTATTGGCATGAAGGCAATAATCCCAGTTGCGGGTGCAGGCACTAAATTGAGGCCCCACACATATACACAACCAAAGGCGTTAATGCCACTGGCCGGCAAAACAATCCTAAGCATTATTATTGATCAGTTGCATGATGCAGGCATCAATGATTTTGTATTTATTGTAGGCTACCTGGGCGAAAAAATACAGAATTACGTAAAAGCAAAATATCCTGACCTAAACAGTCATTTTGTTTACCAGAATGAACGTTATGGTACAGGACATGCCATAGACCTTGCGAGTGAAATAATTGGCAACGACGAAGCCTTTATTGTTTTGGGCGATACCATTGCGGAATACAATGTAAAAGAAGTATTGGATTCTCCTTTTTCCATGTTGGGTGTTAAAAAAGTAGATGATCCGCGCAATTTCGGTGTTGCTGAAATTGAAGAGGATGGATTTATTAGCCGTGTTGTAGAAAAGCCATCTATACCAAAAAGCAATATGGCGCTGGTTGGTATCTATAAAATAAAAGAAACGGAAGTAATGTTTTCCTGCTTGCAGAAAATAATTACTAAAGCAACACAGAACCACGAAGAGCTAAGCTTAACGGATGCCATCGAATGCATGATACAAAGTGGCGCTAAAATAAAATCGTTCAAAGTACAAAGCTGGTTTGATTGTGGAAAGAAGGAAAGTCTGCTAGAATCAAATGCTACCCTATTAAAAAAATTCGGCAGCAAAATTTCTGACCATGATAAATATGAGAACACGATCATTGTACCGCCTGTAAGCATTGCGGAAGGTTGCGATATAAAAAATTCTGTCATCGGGCCTAATGTTGCGATCGGAGAAAACACTATCTTAAACTATACTATCGTAAAAGATTCTATCATCGGCTCCTATTCGAAACTATATGATGTAGTGCTGGATGATTCATTGATAGGAAGTGATACTCAAATTAAAGGAGAGACCCGATCACTGAATATTGGCGATGATACGGAGATCGACCTTGGATAAATATTATATTTGTCCGGATTATTTATTGTAAATCAACTTATAACAGATGCACTGTATTGTAAAGTTTTTGGTTAAGAAGAACGTAACTGTGTTATTTTTTTTAGTAGCGTTATTTTCTTTGTCTGCTAACGCACAGCAAATAACGCCATCTCAACAATCGTTGAATACGCCTGCAGGAGTTGACCCTAGCCAGGTGAATCAAAAATATAATAAAGATTATTTTCAGGATCAGAATCAACAAGAGGAAGCCGGGGCGGACAGAAACAAAGCTGTAGAACAAAAAAGAGTAAACAGAGATACCCTAAAAAAAGATAGCAGTCGGGAAGACAAATATTCTCCAAAAGATACTTATGGTGCGGATATTTTTAAAGATGCTGCTACTTATGATATTGCAGAATTATCAATACCTCCATTAGATTACCCTATCGGTGTTGGAGACCATATCATCATTGCTTTATGGGGCGGTGGCGAATACCAGGAAGATTATGTTGTGGCAAGAGACGGCTCTATATTCCCTGCAGGAATAGGTAAGATAACAGTACAGGGTTTAACCTTTGAAAATGCCAGGGCAATTATTTATTCGAAATTCAAAGCATCCGTTCCTGCATCTACACATATCCAGGTAACATTAGGGCAACCAAGATCGATCAGTGTAAATGTTGCGGGTGAAGTTGTAAATCCAGGACCGGTGACGGTTTCGGCCTTCTCTAACGCTTTCAATGTTATCGGCCTGGCGGGCGGTATTACCGAATATGGCAACTTAAGAAACATCCAGGTAAAAAGAGCGGGTAAAGTAGTTGAAACACTCGATGTATATGAATACCTTAATTCAGGAAACATCGGTCAGAATATATATCTGCAAAACAATGATTTTGTATTGGTAACATTTGTAGATAAAAAAGTATTAGCAACCGGCCCTTTTAAAAGGCCCATGTATTATCAGTTAAAGAAAAACGAAGGTGTAAAAGCATTGCTTAAATATTCAGGCGGACTAACATCTGACGCTCTTTCTTCGGGTTTAAAAGTTATCAGCACGGCCAAAGAAAAACAGGTGATCCGCGATGTTGATGTAACAGACCTTTTAAATAATGCCGCGGCTGATTACGCATTGGCTGATGGTGATATTGTAAAAGCAACATTAATAAAACCAGGCATCAGCAACAAAGTAGAAATTAAAGGAGAAGTACGTTATCCGGGTATCTATGAAATGAAAAATGGCGATCATTTATTTGACCTCATCAATCGGTCGGGCGGTATTACAGCAAATACCTTTTTGCACAGGGCTTATATTTTCAGAGGCGCAGGAGATTCTACCATCCTTAAGCCTGAAAAAATAGAAGTAAGTTTAACCGATTTTGCTAAGGACGATGTGAATAGCCCTGACAACGTTTTATTACAGGTAAATGACGTGATACAACTATTTGGCAATAATGATTTTGGCGATGAACCATATGTAAAGATCTCAGGAGAAGTTCGTAAAGAGATCAGTAAGACAAGAATATTTAATGGCATGACATTAGAGGACCTGTTGTACATGGCAGGAGGATTAAAAGCTTCAGCTGAATACGGCCGTTTAGAAATTTCCAGTGTTGTAGATATTGATTCTGCAAAACAAGGAGTAAAACCAACCAAAACGATTATTAAATCTTATGCCATATCATCTAACCTTGAATTAGATTCTGCCGCTGCAAAGATTTTATTAAAACCATTCGACCAGGTTTTTGTTCGCAAAAACCCTACTTTTCAATTACAACAAAATGTTCAGTTAGCAGGCTTGTTTAAATATCCCGGTTACTATTCGAAAATAGATCCTAATGAAAGACTAAGTTCTTTTGTTAGCAGAGCAGGCGGATTGGTTGATAATGCAAATGTTGATGGAGCTATTTTGTATAGAAATAAAACAGATGAATTCAGAGAAAAATTAATCAATAAAAACAGGCTTGATTCAACAGATAGTGCATTTATCTACCTGGATGCTCCGATAAGTCTAGACCTTGATAAAGCAATGAAACATCCTAATTCTAACTACGATATTATATTACAAGAAAATGATATCGTATATATTCCTGAAATAAATCCGTTTGTGATCGTAAAGGGAATTGTACAATCTCCGTTACGAATTGCTCACGACCATGATCACGCACGCATGGGCTTTTATATAGACCGTGCAGGTGGATTTGGGATCAGGCCATGGAGAAGAAGGATATATGTTACTTATGCTGACGGACAAAGCAGAAGAACAAGAAATTTTCTTTTTTGTCACTTTTATCCAAGGGTAAAAGAAGGATCAATTATTACTGTACCGCAAAGACCGGATGGAAAAAATGTAGGAGGAACAATACTGTTACAAGCCATCGCTACTGCAGTACCAATTATTGTAGCGGCAATACTTATAAAGAACCTAAATTAAAGCATTACCAGTGAGTACTATAGATCTATTTAAAAACATAGCGGGCCGAATAGGAAAATATAAGATACTCATTCTTATAACTGCTGTTTTAGCCGCAATTGTTTTTTACATTCCTGAATTCAATAAAAAAACGATCTATACTGCTAAGGCAACAGTATTCCCTTTAAATAGTGATAATGAAAATTCTTCGTCTTCATTAAGCGGATTATTAGGTTTAAGCGATCCTACAAAAAGTTTTGGTAACGATAATGCTGTTAATATTCTTGAGTTAACTGTGAGCCGCACACTAATGCAAACTGTAGCATCTAAGCGTTTAGCAGCATTTGATAACAAAACGATAGCTGAGGTATTGGTTACCGAAAAAAATAACAGTAATTCTTTCTTCAGCAAAAAAATGCAATTCCCTTCAGATAGCATTTCGCAGGTTGTTATAGGAGGGTCAATGTTGAGTGGAAATTTTTCTGCCAAAATAAATAAGAACAATGTTTTAGAACTTTATTTCAGTAATACCAATCCTGCCTTATTGGAACCAATTACAGATACGATCATTTCTGAAATAACTAAATTCTATACCGATCTTAAAATAGAAAAGGCTTTGGCCGATTACAATTTTACTATTGCAAGACTCGATTCCGTACAAATAATATTAGACAAATTAGATAGCAGGGCCATCGGATTGCAGAAGACAACCCTATTTACTTCGGATAAACTGCTTACCTATCAGATACCAAAAAATTACGTATCTGATTCAAAAGATATAGCTGTTCATGAAAAAGATATGCTATTGAATAATAAAGAAGAAGCAATGTGGCGCTTGCAAAAATTAACGCCTATTGTTGAAATTCTCGACAAGCCCCAAGCTCCCTATGAAAGAAAAGGGCCGACTCCACTGTTGATGGCGATCATTGGTTTTTTTGCAGGAGGTTTGTTAGCGGCACTTATTGCTATTGCAGATTTACTATACACTTACGCCAGGACTGAAATACGCAAAGCATTAACTGAGCTTAATTAACTTTTTTTTAGAATACCCACAAACATCGTATCAGCCTTATTATCATAACCTTTTAATATTTCCTGATGCACAAGTTGCAACTGAAATTTTTCTTGCAGGTAATTTACCACATCTTCATTTTCTTTTTTAAAGACAGAGCAGGTTATATAAACAAGCAAGCCTTCTTTTTTCAAATGAGGAATAACGTTGGTAACTATTTGTTGTTGTTTATTGTTGAATTTATCTATTTCAGCCACTTTAAAAAAGCATAATTGTTCAGGAGTTCTGCTCCAGGTGCCACTTCCTGTACACGGTACATCGCAAAGAATTATATCCTGCTCAGCTGAAGGATGTTTAGACCCTGCTTTTCCAATATCTGCTACAAAGTGCTTATATGATTTTATACCGGCGACAGCAAATCTTTGACGGAGATTAATTAGAATACTTTCCCGTATATCCGAAACCGTTAGTTTTATTTTTTCTCCCAGCAAATCATTTAATAATATTGATTTCCCTCCACTTGCAGCACAGCAATCCCAAACAGCAGGCTGTTCAATTTTGTTAGCTTCTATATTAGAAAAGAGGTGATTAAATACTTGTTGAGAATTGTAATCCTGAACAACTACTTCCTTATCTATTAAAAATAATTCATCAACTTTCGTTGCATTTTCAAATTCAATACAAGTATCCTTATTCAATAAAGTATAGTCTGTTACGCTTTTTAATTTTTGCAGAACAGCTGCTTTTTCATTAGGGCGAATTCTAACAAAAACATCGGGTTGAATTAAAAAAGAATACGCCAGTTTTTTACCATCAATGCTTTTACTCAACTCTTTTGTAAAAGGAAATATGTCGGCAACAGAAAAATCATTCCCGATAAATTCAAGTTTTTCTTCGACTGGCAATTGCATGATCGCATCCCATTCAGGCTTTTTGTATGCCAATATTTCGGTTGACTTATTCCCACATAAAAAACATCCCAGCAGTATTTTATCTTCGATAGAATATGCTGCAGCAGCGAATCCTATACGAAAATAGTTATAGCAAAGCGAGGAAATTGCTTTCCTGTCTTTAGAACCATATTTTTTATGCTCACTAAAAAAAGCTTTTATAAAGATCGCAAAAGGATTATCTCCTTTATACAATTCGATGATCTTTACTGCTGTGTTAATATGCGACTGATGGCGACTCATTATATATTTAATATGAAAATTAAGTGGCGCAATTACTCAACTGAATGTATTGAGCAATTGCGCCACCAGTATGTTGAAAAGTAAAATTATAATTCCAGTAAACTCTTAACAGGCTCTTTGCCGAATAATAACAATGCAGGGTTTTCTAATAATTCTTTAACTCTTACTAAAAAACTAACCGATTCTCTGCCATCAATTAAACGATGATCATAACTAAGTGCCAGGTACATCATTGGTTTAATAACTACCTGCCCGTTTATAGCCATTGGCCTTTCTTGTATTTTGTGCATACCCAAAATAGCAGATTGTGGTATGTTGATGATCGGTGTGCTCATTAAAGAACCAAAAATACCGCCGTTGGTAATGGTAAAAGTACCGCCACTCATTTCTTCGATCGTTAATTTATTTTCTTTTGCTTTTGTGGCAAGATTTACAACTTCCTGCTCAATGCCAGCCATACTAAGACTTTCAGCATTACGGATAACCGGCACAACCAGGCCTTTTGGTGCAGACACTGCGATCGATATATCACAATAATCATGATAAACAATGTTATCTCCTTCAATAGAAGCATTTACAGCCGGCCATTCTTGCAATGCAAAACAACATGCCTTAGTAAAGAAACTCATAAAGCCAAGATTAACACCATGCTTTTCTTTGAACTTATCTTTATTCTTAGCCCTTATTTCCATGATAGCACTCATATCCACTTCATTAAAAGTGGTAAGCATTGCCGTGGTATTTTTGGCCTCAACTAAACGGCGACTTACGGTTTTACGCAGGTTGCTCATTTTTTCCGGTCTGCTGTTACGGCCAAATAACTCTACACCCGGCTTTCTACCCGGATTGTTCAATGCTTCTAATACGTCTTGCTTAACTATTTTTCCGTTACTGCCACTTGGTGTGACCGTTTTAGTATCTACTTTTTTGTCAGCTATCATTGCCGCTGCTACGGGAGTAGCTTTCACATCAGCTGCAACCGCGGCCGCAGGTTTTGCAGGTGCGCCTGCTTCTTTTGGAGCTTCGATTTTTGCTGTACTGCCTGCCGGTCTTGCTGCAGCGGTATCAATCGTGCAAACTACATCTCCAATTTTTAAAGTAGCATCTTCTTTAGCTATTAATTTAAGTACCCCTGCCTGCTCGGCATTGATTTCGAAAGTAGCTTTCTCACTTTCTAATTCAGCAATTACTTCATCTCTTTCAACCCAATCGCCGTCCTTTTTTATCCACTTAGCCAGTGTTACTTCGGTAATGCTTTCTCCAACTGTAGGAACTTTAATTTCTATTGACATTGTGCTGTTATTGTTAGTGTTGCAAATTTCGGGGATTTTACAGGATTATTACAAATTGATTTGCTCTTTTATTATATATAGCTAAGTACCTGATTCCCCTCATTTACCGGAATTTAAAAGAACCGGGGTCTTAAAAGAGATAAAAAGAATTAATTATATGTAAAAAATATGTTAATGCTCTAAAACCCTTTACAGCATTGCTTTTAGCTTTGGATGCCAAGGGTTGGTAACATTAAGTTAACACTGTGGTAACATTCCCTTTATGTGCGAAGATTTCCTTTGCGTCAAAATTAACAAAAACAAATATTATGAAAAACGTTTCAATTTCTTTAAAAATGTTGGGTGTGGCATTGGCTCTATCGGTAGGGGTAGCAAAAGCACAGGTAACTGATTCAGCGGCAACACCTGTAGCTGTAGTTGTCCCTGCTCCGGTTCCAGTAATTAAGGCTGATGATTTTAAACCAAGTGGTCATTTATGGGGATACACTTTTGGTGACGCCTTTTACAAAGCTCACAGTGATACATTAAGCCGTGGTGGATCTAACCAATACTCAGGTGTTCCAGGTAACAACATTCAGGGTGGCGGTAAAGCTGCTTTCCAATTTCGTCGTATTTATTTAGGTTATGCTGCCGATATAAGCAAAAAATTTAGTGCTGAATTGCTATTGGAAGCCGCGGATAATTTTGCTGCCGGCAATCCTCCCGCTAATGGAACAGTTACAACTGCTAGTGCAGGAAGTGGAGATGAATTATCAAACAATAAATTGGCTTTTTATATAAAACTTGCCAACGTACGTTGGAAAAGTATTTGGAAAGGAACAGACTTAGTAGTAGGGCAGGTTTACACACCATCTTTTGCTATGTTAACTGAAAAAATTTGGGGTTACAGATCTGTTGAAAGAACTATTGCCGATATACGCCGTACTCCTTCATATGATATGGGTATTACCTTACAAGGTAAATTCGATGCTAAAGGTAATTATGGATATAATGTAATGGTTGGTAATGGTACCAGTGCAAAACCTGCATCAAATAATTTCAGATCATTCTATGGTGATGTTTATGCTAAATTCTTAGACCAACATTTAGTTTTTGATGTATATGCAGATTACTCTCGTGAAAACTGGACAAAAACATGGCACCACTCGCGTCAAATGTTAAAAGCTTTTGTAGCATATACAACTCCGAAACTTACTGTAGGTGCTGAAGGGTTTATAAATAATCTTCAGAAAGATCTATTTGCTACCAAAACAGCTGGTGGTGCTGTAGATACTTTAAATAATGCAGCAACAGGTCTTGCAATTTTCGTTCATGGTAATATCATCAAAGAAAAACTAAGGTTCTTTGCGCGTGTTGATTTCTACAATCCCATGAGTAAAGTAAACAATGCCGTTTATAATAAATATGCTGCTAATACAGGCAATTACAATGACAATTCATTCAAAACAACGGTAACGACAGTAAATGGAGTTGTTTCAACTACCTATGCATCAACAGGCGATGAAACATACAAACAAACATTTGTCACTGCTGGTTTAGATTACAGCCCTGCTAAAAATGTGCACTTTATGCCTAACATTTGGTTTGAAAATTACACATCACAATTACCGGGTTTAACAGGTAAAGTAAAAAGCGATTACGATTTAGTGTATAGAATGACATTCTATTACATTTTTGGTAAATCAGGAAGAATTGCAAATGAAACATTTCAGCCATAATTCATAATTAATAACGTAATATTAAACACAATGATCATGAAATTCTTAAATAAAATCAAAAGCGCAGCACCTGCCATCATGATGGCTACTGCTGCCCTAACAACAACTGCAACTGCGTTTGCACAAGATGATAATTCTATCTTAGGTGCAGGTAGTTCGTTTGTTAACCCGTTGTTCTCAAAGATATTCTCAGTCTACAACGCGCAAACCGGTATCCAGGTTAACTATCAGTCTATTGGTAGTGGTGGTGGTATTTTGCAGTTAACAAATAAGACTGTTGACTTTGGAGATTCTGATGCCCCTCTTTCTGCTGATCAGGCAAGTAAAATGAGTGCAGATGTTCTACATATCCCAATGTGTTCGGGTGCGGTTGTAATTACTTATAACTTACCAGGATGTAGCGCTAACCTAAATTTTACTCCAAGTGTATTGGCTGATATCTTCTTAGGTAAAATCACAACTTGGAGCGATCCAAGAATTGCTGCTATCAACAAAGGTGTTAGCATTCCTGCTTTCCCGATCATCATTGCACACAGATCTGATGGAAGTGGTACAACAAATATCTTCACTAATTACTTATCTGATATTAGTCCTGAGTGGAGCACTAAAGTAGGTAAAGGCGGTTCTGTTAACTGGCCTGTAGGTTTAGGTGGAAAAGGTAACGCAGGTGTTGCAGGTTTGATCCAACAAACACCGGGTGCGCTTGGTTATGTTGAGTTAGATTATGCTACGCAGAATAAAATGCCTATCTCTAAAATACAAAACAAAAAAGGTAATTACATTACACCAACAGTTGCTTCAACAGTTGCTGCAGGAAATATCAATTTACCTGCCGATTCTAAAATATTCATCGTTAACACAGATGCTGCAGATGGTTACCCTATTGCAGGTTTCACATGGGCTTTGATCTACAAAGAACAGAGTTACAATGGCCGTTCTGCTGCTAAAGCTGAAAAAGTAGTGAAACTTTTATGGTGGAACATTCACCAGGGTCAACAATATTGCGCTGCGTTGAACTATGCACCTTTATCCGCTGCTGCTTTAAAAGTTGCTGAAGCAATTTTGAAGTCTGCTACTTATAATGGTAAAGCAATTTTGTAATTAATACTATTTGATACAGTACTTTTATTGAAGTAATTACAGGTAACAAATTAATTTATCCTACTTATGCGACTTTATCCAAGTCGCATAAGTAGTTTTAAAAACTACAATGGTGAAGAGTTCTAACGACAAGTCTTTATACGGACAAATACGGATGGAAAAAGTTTTTAAAAGAACTTTGATCGGTATAGCAATATTTTTAATTGTACTCACTGTAGGCTTTTTTATAACATTGGTGCAACAATCAATGCCTTCTATCAAAGCATTGGGTTTTAGTTTTTTATTCGGAAAGATATGGGATCCGGTTAGCGATATCTACGGTGCTTACCCGTTTTTATTAGGTACCTTATTAACTTCTTTTTTAGCACTAGCTATCTCTATTCCCTTTTCTTTTTCTATTGCTATTTTTTTAGGAGAATATGCACCGAAAGGATGGTTATCAGAAATTTTAAAAAACATTGTTGAGCTGATAGCTGCTGTGCCCTCGGTTATTTATGGTTTTTGGGGGTTATTTGTGTTGGTACCTATCGTACGCTCATTTGAAACAAGTATTGGTGTATTGCCTTATGGTATTGGCATTTTTACTTCTTCTTTGATCTTAGCTATCATGATCATTCCATACGCTGCTTCTTTAGGTAGAGAGATGATACGTATGGTACCATCATCACTAAAAGAAGGTGCTTACTCATTAGGTGCTACAAGATTTGAAGTTATTAAAACTGTTATTCTTCCTTATACAAAATCAGGCTTGTTTGCAGGTGTACTATTATCGTTGGGCAGAGCTTTAGCAGAAACAATGGCTGTAACAATGGTTATAGGAAACAGCAGCGCTATACCCACCAGCATTTTTGCTCCGGGCAACACAATGGCAAGTGTAATTGCAAATGAATTTACAGAAGCGGCCAGTACTGTTTACTTATCATCATTGATCGAGCTTGGCTTATTCTTGTTTGTAGTAACAGTGATCATCAATCTTATTGGAAAAACGATTATAAAAAGATTTACAAATGAATAGCAATATTTCTGCAGGCGTTAAATACAGGATAGGGAAAAGCGGCTTCTTTAAAGGAGCGATCATATTCTTCTCTTTTCTTTGTGCACTTCCTTTATTTGCTATTTTAATCTATATAGCAAAAGAAGGCATAACAAAAATAAACTGGGCATTCTTTGTGAATGTTCCTGCTCCCGTTGGTGAAGCAGGCGGTGGTATTGCCAATGCCTTGGTAGGTAGCTTAATTATTGTTGCCGTAGCCGCTATAATAGCTATTCCGATAGGCATAATGGGTGGCATCTACTTAAGTGAAAATAGAAATAGCAGGCTGGCAAGCTGGGCACGTTTCTCAGTAGATATCATGCAGGGCACGCCTTCTATAGTGATTGGTATTGTTATTTATTTCTGGGTTGTTAAACCGATGGGACAACTAACAAATGGCAATTATACTTTTACAGCGCTCTCGGGCAGTATTGCATTAGCAATGATGATGTTACCCATCGTCGTTCGTTCTACTGAAGAAACATTAAAATTATTACCGCCTACTTTAAAAGAAGCCGGACTTGCTTTAGGCCTGCCTTATCATAAAGTTATTTTAAAGATCATATTACCATGTGGTATCAGCGGTGTTTTATCGGGTGTGATTTTATCAGTAGCAAGAATAGCAGGAGAAACAGCGCCATTATTATTTACAGCATTCGGTAACTCCTATTTCACTACTAATATTATGAAGCCGATGCAGAGTTTGCCATTGTTGATCTTCAACTATGCAACAAGCCCTTATGAAGACTGGCACGATCTGGCCTGGGGTGCATCATTGATCTTATTAGTGTGGGTATTATTATTAAACATCATTACAAAAATAGCAACAAGAAGATGGAAAGTACAATTGTAAGTGCTACAGATTTTAACGCCTACTTCGGCGAAAATCATGTAGTGAAAAATGTAAATATTGAAATTCCGAAAAATAATGTAGTAGCGGTAATGGGACCTTCCGGTTGTGGTAAGACTACCTTTTTACGCTGCATTAATCGTATGCATGAATTAATAGATGGTGCAACCGCGAAGGGGAAAATGCTTGTAGGCGGAGAAGATATTTATAACATGCACCCTATTTTTGCACGTCTTAAAATAGGAATGGTATTTCAACGGCCTAATCCATTTCCTAACTTAAGCATTTACGAAAATGTAATAGCCGGCTATAAGTTGAATGGTTTTAAAATATCTAAAACAGAAAAAGATAATATTGTAGAGCAGTCTTTACAAAAAGCGGCTTTGTGGAAAGAAGTAAAAGATTCTTTACATAAAAAGGGAACTTTTCTTTCCGGGGGCCAACAACAACGTTTGTGTATTGCGCGTGCCATTGCGATGGAACCTGAAGTACTATTGTTAGATGAACCTACTTCAGCATTGGACCCTATATCTACTTCAAGCGTGGAAGAATTGTTACACGATCTGAAGAAAAATTATACGCTGGTAATTGTAACGCACAATATGCAACAGGCTGCTCGCGTTAGCGATAAAACAGCATTTTTTTATATGGGTGAATTGGTAGAGTATGATGTAACTAAACAAATGTTTACCAACCCACGCGATGAACGTACACAAAATTATATTACAGGAAGATTTAGTTAATCCTATTTATTAAAAGCAAAAAATAAATCTATGACACAGTTTGAGCTAGAAATACAGCACATTAAAACTGAAGTAATTAACATGACGGAGCTTGTTCACTTGCAGTTAATAAAAGCAAAGGAATCAATGCTATTATTTGATAAGGACCTTGCCCATGAAGTAATTGCAAGAGAAAAAAGAGTAAACGCTTTTGAGCTAAAAATAGATAGGGATTGCGAAAATATATTCGCGCTGTTTTGTCCGGTAGCTGTTGATCTGCGCTTTTTGTTAGCGGCTTTAAAGATCAATAATAATTTAGAGCGCATTGGAGATATCGCAGAAGGCATCGCTAAATACGTAATAAAATCGGATAACAAGTTTGATGTGGATTTATTGGAAGGAACTAAATTAATTCGCATGTTTGATGATTCGATAGATATATTGTCAGATATAAAAGTGGCTTTTGAAAATGAAGATACTTTGTTGGCACGCACCATTTTTTCAAGAGATGAGATATTAGATGAAATAAATAAAAATGCTGATAACGCCATAGCAGCCTATATAAAAACAAGTCCTGAAAATATCAGTCAGGCGGTATTTGTTTTATCTATCGTTCGTAAATTAGAACGTGTAGGAGATCAATCTAAAAACATCGCAGAAGAAATTATCTTTTATGTAGAAGCAAAAGTGCTGAAGCATCAAAAGGGAATTATGTAACTTAAAAATGGCAGCTAAAAGCTGCCATTTTTAAGTATCCAACTTTAAAAGTTTCGATTTTAATTATCCCAGAAAATTTTCGGTGTATAAGAAGTTGATGCAGGTGTATTAGCCGCATTTAAGGTAACCTCGCTATTAGGATAAAGGTATCTTCGAGGAATACCATTTGTACCTGATGTAGGAACAAGTACAGGACTACCCGTACGGCGCCATAACGTAAATGCTTCAGGATTTGAGTACAATGCTAAGTATTCCTGAAACGCAACTTGAGCAATGGCACTATCTACAGCAATAGTTGTTAGTGTGCCATTTGCAGTAAGGTATGTGGCAATATCAGTAGGTGCGACTCCCAACTTGGTCATATTATAGTAAATAGCTGAATCATATGCTGTTTGTGCTGCTACAAAATTTCCCGTTGATCTTAACGTTGCTTCTGCTTTCACAAATAACAATTCATCGTAGGTTATAAATTCTACGTGGCCGGTGTCATCTCCGTAATAATGCCCAATGCCATCTTCATTAACATCACTATATGTAGAATCTAAGTATATATTGTACCTGGGATCTGATAAGCTATCAAGAAAAAATGCCATGGTACTGGATGGGTAGTCTATATAGCCGCGCTGTTCATCAAATTGATAAACTGGTCCTGCAGAAGTTTCTGTCGAACCAAAAATATATTGGGCATTATCACTATTGGACCCGAATGCAGAATCCAATTGAGCAAGCGCATTCGCAGCCATCGCTGCATTATTTTTACTTTGATGGATATACAATCTTGCCTTAATTGCATGACCAAATTTTATCCATTCTGATTCATCTCCCCCATAAATTGCATCGTCAAAGCTAGGAGTTAACCCTCCTGCATCACTGTTACTTAATTTTGCAGTGCCTACATTGATCAAACTTACTATTGTATCATATAAAGCTTGATCGTTATCGTATTTTGGAGTAAATGTTCCTCCATTAACGGCTGTTAGTGCTTGTGAATAAGGCACTTTACCCCAATTATCAACCATCAATTGCAGGCTATATGCCATAAGAATTCTTGATATACCGCTATATTCATTGTTGTTAAACGAATCGGCAAGATTCATCAGCGTCTTATCATTTTCCATTACGGATGTATACATATTGCCCCACGGTGAATCAAAATCCTGATCTGTTACGATATAGGTGTAATAAGCACCCGTCTGTTGAGCCGAACTAAACAATTGCTGGTCATACAGTCCGGAAAACCTCGAGATGTCGCCACCTTGGGTGTACCCTAAGGTAGCTTCTACCGTAGGCAATAACGTACTGGGGGTTACCGATGCTGGAGAATTAGGATCTTCGTTAGCTTTTTCAAACGATTTTTTACAAGATTCGCCAAAGATTATTAATGCGGTTATTGCTATTAAAAAAAATATTTTCGATTTCATACATTTATATTTTTATATGATTAAAGACCAAGATTCAAACGTAATCCATAGCTTTTTGTAGCGGGGTTATTAAAATAATCTAAACCCTGTCCATTTGCTGGTCCTGCTAAACTTGTTTCAGGATCAACCCCTTTATAATTTGTCCATAAAATAATATTGTTTACAAATGCTGTAAGTGATATTGTTTTAAATCCAGCATGAGAAATCATGCCTTTAGGCAAATTATAACTCAAGCTTAGCTGTCTTAATTTTAAGAAAGAACCATCTTCAACATCCGATTCAGATGGACCTACAAAACTGCTTCCGATGTTTTGCCAATAATATTGATTATAGACAGCAGAAGAGCTATTCGCAGCACCAGGGCCTGCAACTTCTACTCCTCCTACATAATGCACCACATCTCCATTTCCGTCCAGATGACCTAACAAGCCTTTAAAAACAGTGCTCTGACCCCTGTTCTCTGTAGCCTTACCTGTACCAAAATAATCGATGGCTCCTCTTGTTCCGTTCCAAATATCACCTCCATGTCTCCAATCGATCTGAAATCCTAATGTCCAAGATTTGTATACAAGGGTATTGATCATTGAGCTTATAAATTTAGGATTTGTATTTCCTATTTGCCCTGTCGCTTGCCCTGCAATAGGCATCGCATATCCTAGGCTAGTTGCATCATCATTAATTAAGAATGTATTGGAATTACTATTTGCTCTTACATATTTACTTCCGTAAATAATTCCAAAAGGTTGTCCTGCGATCGCATCAATTTCGCCATTCGTAAATCCTGCTATTAATATTTTACTTACTCCTGGTGCTAAGCTAACAACTTTATTTACATTTTTAGACCAATTGAAAGTTACATCCCATTGAAAATCTTTTGACTTAATAGGCACAAGGTTTAAGCTTAATTCGACACCTTTATTTGTTAACACTCCCGCATTAAGCTCTTTTGAAGCAAATCCGGTTGCGTAAGAAATTGGCACTGTAAATATAGCATCTGTAGTTTTTTCATAATAATAGGTGCCGCTAAAATTGATCCTGTTCATAAGAAATCCTAAATCCAGCCCACCTTCATAGGAGTTTGTTTTTTCAGGTTTTAAACTTGTATTTCCTATTACAGATATAGTGTTACTAAGATTGTATGCACTTACTCCATTTACAGGAAAGGAAATACCTGGTGTAAATCCATCTGTAATGGTAGTTGAAAGATAATGAGTTTGTAATGCTTGAATCGGTGCATCCTTACCTACTTGTGCTGCTGATACTCTTACTTTACCGAAACTTAAAATACTTTTATCCTTCAAATTTTTCAATTCAGTAAATACCCAGGCTAAACTCGCAGATGGGTAAAAGAATGTATTGTTAGATATTGGTAAAGTGGAAGATTTTTCTTCTCGACCCGTAACCGATAAATACACCATTCTTTTATAATTCAGTTCTGCATCTCCATAAAAAGCCATAGTACGTTTTTCGCCATTTGTATTTGGCCCATTTTGATAAGACGTTGCATTTGAAATATCATAGAAACCTGGTATTACAAAGCCACTACCTGACGCTAACTGTGAACTTGATTGATTATAGAAATAGTTTTGTCCTAATAATAAAGTTCCACTTAATTCATGTGAAAAATCATGTTTCATATTGATGGTGAAATCTGAGTTAATCTGTTTATTTAAATAATTATTTAAATAAATAGCTCCCAGAGGAAATGATCCTGAATTAATATCATATACCAGCTTATCGGCTTGTGAATAGAAATCTCCCCCTAAACGATAGCTTAATACCATCCATTTTAGAAGTTGGTAATTAGCTTGACCATATCCAAAAACTCTAGTAAGATCACTTGTGTTAGGATTTTTATTAGCTGTCCAATAAGGGTTATCATAAGGACCATTAGCGCCGCGGAAAGTTCTTTGGTCTCCTGTTCCATCGGGCATTACATACCCTTGTGAGTTATCAAATGTTGGCGGAGTTCGCACAAGCCCTAACATTATCCCTGAAAGGTTAGATCCTTGTTGAACTTTACTGTTAGCAGAACTTATAAAATTAATAGCGGCCGAAGTAGTAAGCCTGTCAGAAAGTTTGGCTTGTCCTGATACGCTAAAAGTCGTTTTATTATATGCACTGTTTGGAACAATACCTTTTTGGTTAAGGTTTCCCAGAGACACACGGTAACTGGAGTTCTCGGTACCACCTGATAACGCGATATTATTATTGTAGGTAACCCCTTGTTGAAAAAAGTCATATTCATTATATGGATGAGCTTTTGTTTTAGCTAAAGGACTTGATTGTCCTACCAAAGTTCCGTTTTTATCGTATGCGTCTGGGACACCAGTAAAATACATGGTATCAATTGCTGGACCCCAAGAAAGTTTTTTTCCTCCTGATCCCATTGAATTGCCTGTATTAGGACTTGTTGCATCAGATCCATCGCCGAATGTACCGGCTGCACCTATCCAAACAGGGGAAGGTAAAAAGGTAGGTGCTGATGTTGTAGGATCTAAGGCCGTTCCTTGTGTATATTGATCCTGAAGCCCTGGTAATTGATTAGGATTCTCGAATGATATTGAAGAATTAACTTCAACATTTATTTTCCCTTCTCCTAATGTACCTTTTTTTGTAGTGATAATGATTGCACCACTGGCTGCACTGATACCGTATAAGGCTGTTGCCGCCGGCCCTTTAA
This sequence comes from Bacteroidota bacterium, assembly GCA_013288745.1. Taxonomy (GTDB): domain Bacteria; phylum Bacteroidota; class Bacteroidia; order Chitinophagales; family Chitinophagaceae; genus Ferruginibacter. The sequence goes on along the minus strand of JABDBG010000006.1, from coordinate 40,469 downwards.
GCACTGTTATTGATTCGATATCACTTGGATTAAGATCGACACCTCTGTTTGTTGGTTGTGATCCTCCTGTAAAATTTGAGTTGGGACCACTAACATTAGGTGTCGCAGATGTTGGATCGAAATTATTGATTGAGTTATCAATTGGAACCCCATCAACTACCATTAAAGGTTGGTTATCTCCTGTAAGTGATGTAACACCACGAAGACGTATATAGGTTCCGCTACCCGGATCACCCGCACTATTGATAACTGTTAGTCCCGATACTTTACCTTCTAATTCACTTAGGGGGTTTCCCGTTCCTGATTTATTAAGTTCATCAACTCCAACGGTTTGAGTAGAATAACCCAAAGATCTTTTTTCTCTTTTTATTCCCAAAGCGGTTACTACTACCTCGCTAAGAGATTTGTTCTCCTGAACCATAGCGACTGTAACATCTTGTCCCGATGTGGCTTGTAAAGCTTTAAATCCGAAGCCGATGCCTGAAAACTCCAATGTAACTGTTGCGGAATCGGCAACATTCAAACTAAAGGACCCGTCTGCATTTGTACTTGTTCCCAGATTGGTCCCCTCAATCTTAACGGATATACCAGATAACGGTGTTCCGTTTTTAGAATCAATAACCTTACCTGTTACTGTTCCTTGCGCAAATAAATGAGAACTTAAAAGAAGAAATGCTCCTAGAAGCGTCAAGAGTTTGTTCATATATAATTGTTTTAGAATTATTGGAATTACTTGACTTTTGTTAAAAAAAAGTTAGTATTTACTATCCTTTGTTAAATCTACGTTATAGTTTTTGAATTTCCATCGAAAAAAATGAATATCTTTTAGTGAAATTCACATTTTTATTAATTTAATATATTAATATCAATGTTTAAACATGGTTCTATTATGTAGATATTCAATCAATAAAATAAATATAAATTTTTAATAATTTACACTTAAAACCCCGGTACCCATCCTTTAGCACCTAATTAATTTTTATTTTCTTCTTCATTCTTCCTAGTATCAGTTCAATAAGTTATAATCATTTAAACACTTGTTTCTTTACAAAAGAAAATATTAAGAAAAAATAATAACTAGGCAATTATTTCCACTGTTGTTTACAATCGTTTGTTTTGTTATGCAACATTTTATTGTTTATTTTTAGCGCATTAATGTTGTATTTCATGAAACTGCAAGTAATTAGCGCTCTTTTGTTTATATCTGCCATAACAACGGTAAACGGCGATGCTTATTTTGCGATATTTAATAAAAATGATTATTATTCAGTAATGGCTTCTCAAAATATTGATGCGATCAATAATGAATTGGAAATTGTAAAAACAAGCACTATTGTAAATAAGAACGCTTACGAAGGAACCTTATTAATGACTAAAGCCGGATTAGTAAAGAAAATAAGCGAAAAAATAAGTTTATTTAAATCAGGGCGGCAAAAATTAGAAAGCTGCATAAAACTGGATACACAAAATGTTGAATTGCATTTTTTACGGCTGATGGTACAAGAGAATTCCCCGCCAATAGTGAATTACAAAGGGGATCTGGAAAAAGATAAAATATTTATAGACAAATTATTTAAAACAGCACCGCAGGATATTCAACAATACATTCTGGATTACAGCAAAAGATCCAAAATACTAAACGCAAAAGACTTTTAATTTACAGACAATTATGGCCAAGAAAGTATTAGCAATTTATTATTCCCAATCGGGACAGTTAGGAGAGATCATTGATAATTTAACGCAACCGCTTATTGCATCAGGAGCTTCTGTAGAAATAGTACGTGTTCAACCCGCAATACCTTATCCATTTCCATGGAAAGGCCCAAGCTTTTTTGGAGTAATGCCCGATTGCGTATTGGCCGTACCGGGTGAATTAGCCCCATTCCAGCTAAAAGAATCATCCTATGATCTGATCATTTTTGGTTACCAGGCCTGGTTCTTATCTGCCAGTATTCCGGCAAATACAATATTGCACCATCCTGCTTTTAGAGCAGTTGTAAAAAATACACCTGTTATAACTATTACAGGCGCAAGGAATATGTGGATCAACGCTTTTGAAAAAGTAAAAAAAGTATTACAAGGCGCTGATGCAAAATTAGTAGGCAATATTGCATTGGTCGATAAACATCCGAATCCGGTTAGTTTTGTTACGATCTTTCAATGGATGTTCAAAGCAAAGAAAGAACGCTATTTAAATATTTTCCCTTTGCCGGGTGTATCTGATACAGATATAAAAAACACCAAAGAGTTTGGAACAATTGTTGAATCACATTTAAATAAAGGAAATTGGGATAGCTTACAAGAAGAACTGGTTATTGCAAAAGCCGTAGTAATAAAATACAGATTGATGTATATTGAATCAAAAGCAGGTCATATTTTTAAAATCTGGGCCAATATCATCTCAAAAAAGAAAAATAAAGCCAGATGGCTTGTTGCATTCAAATATTATCTTTTAATTGCGCTCTTTATTGCAGCTCCGATTATTCTAACTGTTGATGCAATATTCTTTAAACCGTTTTTATCCAGGAAAATAAAGGCAAGGAAACAATATTTATTAGGAGTGAATTAATTTTATAGAGAATGTCTTTTAATCAGGTTTACATTACTAACACATCCAGTTTTTTCCCAAATGAGCCAGTGTCTAACGATGACATGGAATCATATCTTGGCTTCATCGATCAAAAGCCTTCAAAATCCAAAAGGATCGTGTTGAGGAACAATGGTATTAAAAACAGGTTTTACGCTTTAAACAAGGGAGGTAAGTCAACGCATACGAATGCAGAGATGACCGCCAATGCCGTAAGGTCTTTGTTTAATAATGATACATCCAAACTAAATGCGATAGAATTATTGACTTGCGGGACATCTTCTCCCGATCAAATGATGCCATCTCATGCGGTAATGGTACATGGTGCATTGCCCGAAACAAAAAATATTGAAGTAGTTTCACCCGCTGGTGTTTGCTGCGCAGGTATGCATGCTTTTAAATATGCGTACCTGGCTATTAAAACCGGTGATGTTCACAATGCTGTAGCAACGGGCTCTGAAAGATTTTCGCGCTCTCTTGTATCAGATGTCTTTGAAGATGAAGCACAAAAATTAAAGCAGCTTGAAGAAAATCCATACATAGGTTTTGAAAAAGAATTTTTAAGATGGATGTTATCGGACGGTGCTGCAGCATTTGCTATGTCTGACACTCCGAACGAAAAAGGAATAAGCCTACGCGTTGATTGGGTTGAAGGGGCTTCTTTCGCAAATGAGAAAGAAGCTTGTATGTACATGGGCAGTGAAAAACTAGCTGATGGCACATTGACAAGTTATATGGACTATTCATCCGAAGATATAACAGGCAAATCCTTGTTAAGCATCAAGCAAGATGTAAAACTGTTAAGCGAAAATATCATTGTATTAGGTGGAATAAAATTGAAAGAGATTTTCGACAGAAGAAAATTAGATGTTACTAAAGTCGATTATTTTTTACCGCATATGTCAAGCGAATTTTTTAAGAGCAAAATATTTGATCAGCTGATCGTAAATGGCATGGGCATTCCTTATGAAAAATGGTTCGTGAATTTAAGTACGGTAGGCAATGTTGGCGCAAGCTCTGTTTACTTAATGGTAGATGAATTATTCCATAGCGGTAAATTACAAAAGGGGCAACAAATTCTATTGCTTGTTCCGGAAAGCTCACGCTTCTCCTACATGTATGCGATGCTAACTGTTTGTTAGAATAGGAGCAGGTAGTCCTTGATACCTGCATCTTGATACTTTTATCATTCATTAAATCCAGGTTCAAATGAAAAAAGAAGAGATACCTCAAGATAATGGCGCACTAAACAAACTAACAAAAGAAGTTGTTTATGCAGTAGATAAAGATGGCAATTATTCAACAGACCTTAGCTCCGGTTGGGAAATAAAAACCACTGCATTAGATGTTGCCTGGGATGATATTGCACAACGCATTGCCGCCGCAAAACAAAAAGTACTGAATAAAGAAGCTAGCCCTATATTGTTTTTTATGGAATACAGATTAATGGATATCGCGATCGTTGCCGCTTATTCCGGTTTTTGGAAATTGACTATTAAACAACATTTGAAGCCGGCTGTATTTGAAAAACTATCAACCGAAAAATTACAACGCTACGCCGAAACATTTAATGTAACTGTTGAAGATTTAAAAAACATGACTGTACATGAAGACTGATTTTAAACATATACAAGCGGCACATTGTGAGAATGGCGTTACGATAAATCTATTACAAAGTATTGGCGTAAATAAAATAACCGAACCTTTAGCCTTTGGCATTGGCTCGGGTTTGTTTTACATCTACATTCCTTTATTAAAAATAAACAACGGCCCTGCTATTGCATTTCGCACACAACCAGGACTTATTTTTAAAAGAACCTGCAAAGCATTGGACATTCCTGTTGTAAGAAAAAAATTCACTTCAAAACCTGAAGCGGAAAAATTTTTGCAACAATGTTTAGATACGGGCCAGCCGGTTGGTTGCCAGGTAGGTGTTTATTATCTTACATATTTTCCAAAAGAATATCGTTTTCATTTTAATGCACACAATTTAATTGTTTACGGAAGTGAAGGAGACAATTACCTGATCAGTGATCCGGTAATGGAAAATACAACTACGCTTAGTCGCTATGAATTGGAAAGAGTAAGGTTTGCTAAAGGGGCTTTGGCACCGCGCGGGCAGATCTATTATCCCAAAGAAGAAAAAATTATTACTGATGATGTAATAAGAAAAGCGATCAAAAGCGGTATCAAAAAAAATGCACATGAAATGCTGAACATACCCATGTTTTTCATTGGCGTAAAAGGAATACGATATACCGCAAAAAAAATAAAGAACTGGCGCGATAAATTGGGCCCGAAAACAGCCGGCTTATACTTGGCGCAATTGGTACGCATGCAGGAAGAGATCGGAACAGGTGGCGGAGGTTTTCGCTATATCTACGGCGCTTTTTTACAGGAAGCACACGCCTACTTACCTAATGACATTTTATTGGAGAGTTCAAAATTAATGACACAAGCGGGAGACCTTTGGCGCTCAGCTGCTGTGCAGGCTGCAGGTATTTATAAAGGCAGGATCGGTAGTCAGGCTGATTTTGATGTAATGGGCGATTACTTATTAGAAATAGCTGAGATAGAAAAAAAGGCTTTTGAATCACTCGCTAAAATAAAATGGCAGTAATGGGTACTGCAGCAGTCAGCATAGAACATCTTGGATATAGGTATCCGAGGCAATCGAACATTTTTACTGACCTCAATTTACAAATTGAAGCAGGCGAAAGGTTCGGCATCTTTGGACCTAACGGAGCGGGCAAGACGACGTTAATGCACTGCATGACGGGATTACTTTCTTTTCAGCAAGGAAAACTTTCTTTATTCGGCAATGATATCGCTACAAACAAAAAAGAAACCAACAAGCTATTTGGTTTTGTTCCGCAAGATTTTTCTTTTTACCAGGAATTGAGCCCAGTGCAAAACCTGGAATTTTTTGGCGCCTGGTGTGGCTTAAATAAACAAGCTATCAAACAAAGAACAACCGAATTGCTGGAAATACTTGGTTTAGCCGATGTGAGAAATAAACAGGTACAAAAATTTTCCGGAGGGATGAAACGAAGGGTAAATCTTGCGATAGGCGTAATACACGATCCGAGAATTTTATTTTTAGATGAGCCTACTGTAGGCGTTGATATACAAACGCGTAATGCCATCATCAATTACCTTAAAGAATTAAATAAAAGCGGTACTACACTAATATATACATCACACCAATTAAGCGAAGCGGAAGAGTTGTGTAATAAGATCGCGTTGATAGAAGCAGGGGAAATAATTGCGCACAATACTTTAGATAATCTATTAAGTGAGCATAAAGAAGACGGCCTGGAAGGGTTGTATTTAAATTTAACAGGCAAAGCATATAGAGACGGTAATGTATAAACTCTGGGCCACCATAAAAAAAGATATCAGCGTTCTACTTAGAGATAAGGTAGGATTAACGTTGATGTTTACAATGCCCATTGTTTTAGCGATCGTCATTACGACCATTCAAAACAGCACTTTTGAATTGGTCAATAATAATAAGGTACCGCTCTTGTTATGCAACAGAGATACAGGCGATGCAAGCAAGCAATTGATAACCGCGATAGAAAAAGTGGGCATGTTTGATATTAAGCAGGTAACCCAAAATCAAACTGACAAGGAGATCATCGACAGGATGCATGCAAAAGATGCATTAGTAGCTGTTATTATCCCGGCAAATTTTTCAGAAAAAATTGTTGCCAATGCAAAAAATATATCAGGCAAAGCGTTGAACAATTTTGGTTTACAGGCAGACACTACAAAAGCTTCGGCAGACAATGTTGAACCACTTACTTTATATTATCATCCCGTATTACAAACTTCTTTTCGCCTTTCTGTAAACGGTGCATTGCGTAGCTCCTTACAATTAGTTCAGAACAAACAAATTTTAAAGAGTTTGTATTTTGCTTTGAACGAAAAAGAATTGCCGAAAAATCTGGAAGACGAAGTGGTGAACGAAAATGTACCGATCAATGAGATCTCTGTATCGCGTGATGGCACCAGGAATATTCCTAATGCAACACAGCACAATATACCTGCCTGGACGATCTTTGCCATGTTCTTTATTGTTATCTCCTTAGGTAGTAGTGTTGTGCGGGAAAAATTGAATGGCAGTTTTGTGCGATTAAAAACTTTGCCAACTAATTATTTAGTTGCGCTTATTTCAAAGCAGCTCACCTATTTATTGGTAACGATGGTACAAGCGATTTGCATTTTTGCTATCGGTATCTGGCTTTTTCCCATAATGGGTTTACCAAAACTTAATTTACCATCCGATCTGTTTGGCTTATTAATTGTTTTATTAATTTGTGGATGGTGTGCTGTGAGTTTTGCTATTTGTGTAGGTGTATTTGCACAAACCCAGGAACAAGCCAATGGAATCGGCGCAGTATCAGTAGTGCTCTTAGCTGCTATCGGAGGCATACTCGTTCCGAGTTTTGCCATGCCGGCCTCTTTTCATTTGATCATACAATTATCACCATTGCATTGGGCGCTGGAAGCATTTTATGGCTTATTTTTAGAAGGTGGTAAACTAAAAGATATCTTGATCAACATTTTACCTTTACTCATAATAACAATCTTAATACAAATCATTACACTCTGGGGATTGAAAAGAAAAAACCTCATTTAAAATAGTTACAATGGAAACAGCAGCATTAAAAGAACAGTTAAAAAAACAGATCGTTGAATTTTTAAATCTTCTATCGGTAAAACCGGAAGATATAAAAGATGATGAGCCTTTATTTGGTGAAGGCCTTGGCCTTGATTCAATCGATTCTTTAGAACTGATCGTTTTATTGGGTAGAGAATATGGTATTGATATAAAAGATCCAAAAGAAGGCAGAAAAATATTAGTTGATGTTAACACGATGGTTGCCTACATCGAAAAACACAGAACAAAATAAAAATCCTTTCTATTGAGCAGGATCGTCGTTACGGGTATTGGAGTGATAAGTGCTATAGGCAACACTGTAGCAGAAAATCGTACTGCGTTGCAAGAAGGTAAATGCGGCATTACTTCATTAAGTTTATTTCCTTCCAGATACGCGGGCTTAATGCCTTTCGGCGAAATAAAAATTACCACACAGGAATTACAAGAAAGATTAAACGCAAAAGAACCCGGCGTTACACGCACTTCATTACTGGCATTGCACGCTTTTGTTGAAGCGATACAAGACAGTAAACTTTCGGATAAAGACATGCGTTGTTTTGATACAGCATTGATCGGTGCCAGTACAGTTGGCGGCATGTGTCTTACAGATGAGCTATACAGCGATGCTAATAAAAGTGACAAGGGATCTGATTATCTTGCTTCTTATGATTTTGCATCAGTCAATATTTATTTGCAGGAACGGTACAAAATGGCCGGCATTGTCAATACAATTAATACAGCTTGTTCATCTTCCGCTAACGCAATCATGTATGGTGTAAGGCTAATTAAATCTGGCAGAGCTAAACGTGCTATTGTGGGTGGTGTTGATTGCCTGGCAAAGTTTACGATCAATGGTTTTAATGCCCTGCATATTTTATCGCCCGATATTTGCACCCCTTTCGATGAGCAACGCAAGGGTTTGAATTTAGGAGAAGGTGCGGCATTTTTAGTGTTAGAAAAAGAAGAAGATGCAAAAGATAAAAAAATCTATGCAGTTGTAAGCGGCTATTGCAATTGTAATGATTCTTTTCATCCATCTTCTTTATCAGATGAAGGTGATGGGCCTTATCTTTCTATGAAAGGCGCTTTGGAATCTGCAAATTTATCAGCCGGCGATATCAGTTTTATTAATGCACACGGAACAGCTACGGAAAATAATGATATGGTTGAGAGCAAAGCGATGTTACGCTTATTTGATACTATACCGTCCTTCGCCTCTACCAAATCAAATACAGGGCATACACTTGGCGCAGCAGGTGCTATTGAAGCTGTGTACAGTATTTTAAATTTAACATACCAGGAAATTTATCCCGGGCTAAATTGTAAAGAACCTATTGCTGCAACGGGGTTGTTACCTGTTCAAACATATCAGAAAAGAGCATTACAACATATCATGTCTAACTCATTTGGGTTTGGCGGCAATTGTACATCATTGATATTTTCTACAATCTGACACTATGTTATATATTCATCAATCAACCTGCATATCAGCACAACAAACTTTTTTGGATGTTGATATCAATACATTGCATGAAGCGGTAGACAATAAATTAAAAGTAATAGAGCCTACTTATGAAAGTATTCCTCCCGGCATATTAAGAAGAATGGGCAAAGTTGTAAGGATCGGCATTGGCGCTGCACTACCATTGATCAGGCAAGCAACATCATTGGATGGATTTATTATCGGTACCGCCAATGGTGGTATGGAAGATTGTATTAAATTCTTAAATCAAATCATCCAATACGAAGAAGGTGTATTAACACCCGGTAGTTTTGTGCAAAGTACACCCAATGCTATCGCCGGTCAGCTTGGATTATTTACAAAAAATAAAGGATATAATATTACGCATGTACATCGCGGACTGGCTTTCGAAAATGCTATCATTGACGCGATAATGTTATTAACCGATCATCCCGGAAATAATTATTTGCTGGGTGCCGTTGATGAGATATCTGCCTATAATTATAATATTGAAATGTTATCCGGCTGGTATAAAAAAGAGCCTGCTACTTGTAAAGAATTGTATCAGACAAATTCAATAGGAAGCATTGCCGGTGAAAGTGCCGTTGCTTTTTTAATAAATGGCGATCAAGCAAATGCAGTAGCGCAGATAGTGGCTGTGGATCATATACACACAAGCGATATCAGCATTATTGAGAACCAATTAAAATATCTTTTACAACATTACTTACTTGCCGGAGAAAAAATAGACATACTGCTTTCAGGAGAAAATGGAGATAACCGGTTATTAAAATATTATGCTGCTATAGAAAATATAACTGCAGATACTACGGTTGCAAGATTTAAACATATGACCGGAGAGTATGCCACAGCATCTGCATTCGCAGTATGGCTAGCTTGCGAGTTATTTCAAACACAACATATTCCTGCACATATTGTAAAAAACCAAACTTCAGAAAAGTCAATAAAAAATATATTGATATATAATAACTACAAAGGGGCTCAACATAGTTTTATCTTACTAAAAAAAGAAAATTAGCACCATGAGCCATTTAAAAATCCATTGCTTTCAGCATGTTCCTTTTGAAGGATTAGGTTGTATCGATGATTGGATAAAAGAAAAAGGTCACTCTGTTAATTTCACTAAATTTTATGTAGATGATCTGTTACCTGATATCAACATTATTGATTGGTTAATAATAATGGGTGGACCAATGGGTGTTTATGAAGAAGATCAATTTAGCTGGCTGAAAAAAGAAAAAGAATTTATAAAACAAGCAATTGCTGCAAACAAAGTTGTAATTGGTATTTGTTTAGGATCCCAATTAGTTGCCGAAGTACTCGGTGCTAAAGTTTACAAGAACACAGAAAAAGAAATTGGCTGGTTCGATGTAATAGTTACACAAAGTGGCAGAAAAAATAAAATACTTGATGGATTCGACGATACGTTCAAAGTATTTCATTGGCATGGAGATACATTTGACCTGCCGCAAAATGCCGAACATTTAATAGAAACGCCTATCTGTAAAAACCAGGCATTTCTATATAAAGAAAAAGTACTTGGAATACAATTTCATTTTGAAGTAACAAATGAAACACTTGCTGAAATGATAAAGCACGGAAGAAATGAACTAATAGCTGCTGATTTCATTCAAAGTGAAGTCGAAATACTAAGCAATGAAAAATACATCAAAGACAATAACGCAAAATTATTTAAGATCCTTGACAGGTTATCTCAATAATTACAACAAATACAACGAATTGCTTATTTCGTTTTTAGTTTTGTGATAGCTGCTTTTGTAAATGTGCTTAATACCAACTTGCCGCTGATGGCTGCTCTTTCTTTCAAAAGCTCATCCCAGTTTTCTGTTCCTGCCCAAAACATTTTTTTCATTTCCATCATTGCTTTAGGACTATAATGAGATAAGTTATTTGCTAAACGATGAATTGACTCATCCATGTTTTCGATATTCTCATGTACTTCTGCATACAACCCTTTTCTTTTTGCCCATTCGCTGTTGCGCCACATGCTCGAATCTATTGCCAATGCAGTGAAAGATGATTTGCCTATTTTTCTTTCTACTGCAGGCCCAATTACAAACGGACCAAAACCAATGGTCAATTCGCTTAATTTAATTTCGGCATTATCAACCGCAATAGCATAGTCAACTGCCGCCGCCAATCCTACTCCACCACCCACACATTTGCCCTGAATACGGCCTATAATAAATTTAGGGCATTTACGCATCGCATTGATGATATGTGCAAAACTGCTAAAAAATTCTGTTCCTTCTGTTTCTGTTGTTATCGCTTTTAATTCTTCTAAAGATGCTCCTGAACAAAAAGCCCTGTCTCCGGCACTTTTCAGAATGATCACTTTTGTTTCATCGTGCGTTCCAGCAAAGTGGATCTCTTTTGCTAACGCTTCAATTATCTTACTTGGTAAAGAATTGCTTTGTGGATGAAAAAATTCGATGGTTGTAATGCTATTATGCGTTTCAACTTTTACGTACCCTTCTTTTACTTCCTGTATCATAATATTGCTGTTAGTTAGGTTTTCAAAAATAAGATGTAATACTTTCTTTTTCGCATTCATGCGAAAAAATATTTGCCATTTATATATTATGTATTAGTTTCTTTTCTAAGTTCTTTCGCTGTTTTACTGCTCCCATCATGGCTCCAGCCGGGCGGCATAAAAAGATATTTTAGTTTGATGAAAAAAGTTGTCTTCTTTTGCAGGTCTTTTCCAATACTCTGCCACTCATGAAAAATAATTTTTATGGGGTGATGGGGATTCTCTAAAGGTTTTGTCAGCCCATACACAACAGGCTCTTCGGGTAATTCTTCCTGAAAAGTACCAAATAGTTTATCCCATATAATTAGACACATGCCCATATTCTTATCCAGGTAAATAATATTGCTCGCGTGATGAACCCTGTGATGGCTAGGACTTACAAATAATACCTCAAACCAGGCCGGCATTTTTTGTATCATTTTTGTATGTACTAATATGCCGTATATCTGCGTAAGCGCATACATAAAAATAATATCAACGGGCCTGAACCCTAAAAATGCTAAAGGAATGAAATAAATAAAACGATATAAAGGTTGAAATACGGATGACCTGAAACCTGTGGTTAAATTAAATTCATCAGATGAATGATGGGTAACATGTACGGCCCAAAACACCCTGCAATAATGATCTACCCTGTGTTCGAAATAATAAACAAAGTCTTCCAGTACAAATAATAGTGGCCAATATACCCAGGGGTGAGTTCTTGGTTCAGTTATCCGGTGTGCATAAAACCATTGAAGAATAATGAAAAGATAAATAGCCCTGAATAAAAGATCTATCCCCGCATTTAAAAGCGAGAGATAAATATTCATCAAAGTATCTTTAACCGTGTAGTATCTTTTAAGTTGCAGATGGCTCAATAATATCTCACTGCCAATTACAATAATGTATAGAGGCGTAGCAATTGTTATTAAAGACTCTTCATTGAGCTGGAACGACATGATATTAATGCTTAAGGCTGAATGTTTAACGCTAAATGCCTACATACTATTGCGTTAAGCATAGCATTTGGTTTTCTGCGTTATACAGCCATTATTTCTTTCTCCTTTGCTTCGAGATGTTTCTCTACTAATATTATATAACGGTTTGTAAGATCTTGTATCTCTGCTTCCGCATCTTTAGCGGCATCCTCACTTAATCCGTCTTTCTGTAATTTTTTTATCTGTTCGATAGAATCCCTGCGAATATTTCTGATAGCTATTTTTCCATTCTCACCTTCGCCATTACATCTTTTTACTAATTCCTTCCTTCTTTCTTCCGTTAGCGGTGGCAGAAACAAGCGGATGACATTTCCGTCATTTTGTGGATTGATACCAATATTGCTGGCGATTATAGCCCGTTCGATCACTTGCAGCATATTCTTTTCCCAAGGCTGTACAGATATTGTACGCGCATCCAGTACCGATATATTTGCTATTTGTGCAATAGCAGTAGGTGCTCCATAGTAATCTGCTACAATGCCATCTAACATGGTGGGATTGGCTTTGCCAGCACGTATCTTAGTCAATTCAGCTTCTAAATGACTAATGGCTTTTTTCATCAAAGCCTCTGTTTCCATCTTAACGAGCGTTAATTCTTCTGACATATAGTAAACATTAATTGGCTGCAAAACTAAAGAAAAGAATGATGTATAAGGCCATCATTTAAATAGTCTGAGAAAAAAATTAAAAAGAAGATATTATTTAGACTCTGCTCTTTCTGTAACCAGTGTAAGGATTTTGGCAGATTTTACAACTGCCGCTGCAGGGGCCGGAAGATTTCTATCAATGGCAGTTTTATTTTTAGGCCTGCTATAATAAATTATTAAAGTTGATAAAAAAGCTGCTGCCAATAATGCTATGATAACGACCGTAGTTCCCATATTGCGCAATAAAAATGCCATCGCAACAAAAGCTAAATTTGTTGCTACACAACTAATTGTAATAGTGCGGTGCGTTAAACCAAGATCAAGTAAGAAATGATGTACATGTGTTCTATCCGCACTAAATGGCGAACGCTTATCCAAAAGACGTAAGCTAAAAACCCTCAGTGTATCAAAAAGAGGTACCATCAATATAGCAAACCCTATTGCCGGTGCCGATGGCAAAAATACCGTGCTTGTGGGATTACCCGCGATATTAATAAATTTTATTACCAGTATTGAGTTCACCAATCCTATCAACAAGGACCCCGTATCGCCCATAAATATTTTTGCCGGTGAAAAATTATAGAATAAAAAACCTGTAAGACTTCCGGCCATCGAGAAAGCCATTATTGAATACATGATATCTCCAGTATAAAAAAAGTATGTGCCGAATATAAGTGTGGTCAATAGACCCAAACTTCCCGCCAGTCCATCTATTCCATCAATCAAATTAAAAGAGTTGATGATAACCAATACAGTAAAAAGCGTTAGTATACCACTGGCAATACGTGGAATTGTATGAAAGCCTAAAAAACCATGCATGTTGGTAAGGTGTATCCCACCAAATTTAATGATGATGCATGCTGCGATTAATTGACCAAGAAATTTTTTGGAAGCCGAAAGAATAAGGATGTCATCTTTGATACCGACAAAGAAAATTACGATCGCTGCTGCTGCAAAATATTGTAATTCGCTATTGGTTGTTGTTTTAGGAACACCCAATAACATAGCTAATATAAATCCAGCAAATATTCCTAACCCACCCAAAGTAGGTATTACTACTTTATGCACCTTGCGTTCATCCGGTTCGTCAAACAACTTCTTTTGTCTGGCAACCTGTATGATGATAGGAATAGCAAAAAAGGTAATAACAAAAGCTAATGCTCCGCTAAGTATAATATTCAGCATTCAAAGTTGTTTAATAGTTATCTCTCCAATGTTTAAACATATTGCAGGCAATCTCAGGCCGCCCACCTCTTACAAGACAATTATTATACCAAATACGTTGCCTTGAATTATTATACCAAATACGTTGCCTTGAATTCTCTATTAAAAACTAAATGGGTATCATATGTACGTAAAAATACGTGACACAAGATAATAAATAATAGTTAGAGTTACAATAGTTTACGCCACATTATATAAACGGTTAATTTTATTTTTTATTGGCATCTGCATGGTAATTGTTTTGATTTGAAGTAGGTTTGCAGCCTAGAAATAAAAACATGGTTAATTTAAAGGATACAGCAATTCAGGTACGCAGGGATATTTTAAGAATGGTACACGCAGTACAAAGTGGGCATCCGGGAGGGTCGCTAGGTTGTACTGATTTTTTTGTGGCACTTTACTTCAAAATAATGAACCGTAAGCCGGGATTTGACATGGATGCAAAAGGTGAAGATGCCTTCTTTTTAAGCAATGGGCATATTTCTCCGGTATTTTATAGCGTATTGGCACGTACTGGATATTTTCCGGTAAAAGAATTAAGCACATTTAGAAAATTAAATAGCCGTCTACAGGGTCACCCTACCACCCACGAACATTTGCCGGGTATACGTATGGCTAGTGGTTCATTAGGACAAGGGTTTAGCGTAGCAATTGGTGCTGCCATGGCTAAAAAGCTAAATAAGGACACGAACCTGGTCTTTTCTCTACACGGTGACGGTGAATTAGATGAAGGGCAAAACTGGGAAGGTATCATGTTCGCAGCGCATCATAAAGTCGATAATTTGATCTCTACGATCGATTGGAACGGACAGCAAATCGACGGTACTACTGATGATGTTATGAGTTTACACGATCTTCCTGCTAAGTTTTTAGCTTTTGGCTGGGAAGTGATCATTCTTGAAAAAGGAAATGATATCGACGCTATCGTAAGTACATTGGAACACGCTAAAACCCTTGTAGGTAAAGGAAAGCCAATTGTTATCTTAATGAAAACAGTAATGGGACAAGGCGTTGATTTTATGGAAGGCCATCACGAATGGCACGGAACGGCACCAAGTGATGCACAATTAAAAAGCGCATTAGATCAATTACCCGAAACTTTAGGAGATTACTAATATTTTAACCTAATTATACTTAAAAGCAGCCGCAATTGGCTGCTTTTTTATTGATTGTAGGGCATTTCAGATACAAGTTAATAATTTATATCAAATTTTTTATTGATAATCAGTTAATTATAAAGGTGTGATAAAAAATAGTTGCCGTTTTTCTTGGAAAAGACAGCGATATCGTGCTACCTTCGCCGTCCATTTAAAAAACACCGGGATAGCGGTGTAATCATTTAAAACAATAATACAATGAGTAAACTACATTTCACCACTAAACATGCGAACGAGGCTACCGTTACTCACAACTGGTACGTTGTTGATGGTACTAATCAAACCGTTGGACGCATCTGTTCTAAAATTGCAGCTGTTCTTCGCGGTAAGAACAAAGCTTATTACACTCCACACGTTGATTGCGGAGATTTCGTTGTCGTAATTAATTGCGAAAAAATGAAATTAACAGGTAATAAGATGGACGACAAAATCTACGATACTTACACCGGTCATCCAGGCGGACGTAAAGAAGAAGTTGCTAAAGATCTACAAAAGCGCAGGCCCGAAGTTCTTGTTGAAAGAGCTGTTAAAGGTATGTTGCCAAAAAATCGTCTTGGCCGTAAGATGTATAAAAAATTATTCGTGTACGCAGGAGCAAATCATCCTCATGCAGCACAAAAACCTCAAACATTCACTTTCTAATTATACAAATAATGGAAAAACAAAAAAATGCCGTTGGTCGTCGTAAAGAAGCTGTAACCCGTGTTTTCTTAAGCAAGGGAGAAGGTAAGATCACCATTAACGGTAAAGATTATAAAGACTACTTTTCATTGGTTTATTTACAAAATCAAGTTGAAGCTCCTTTCAAAACAGTTGAAGTTGCTGATAAATTTGATATCGTAGTAAATGCAAAAGGTGGTGGTATTAAAGGACAGGCAGAAGCTATTAAATTAGGTATTGCCCGCGTTCTTTTGGAAGTAAATCCAGAATATCGTCCGGCATTAAAAGCTGCAGGCTTACTAAAAAGAGATCCTCGTTCTGTTGAGCGTAAAAAACCAGGTCTTAAGAAAGCAAGAAAAAGCTTCCAGTTTAGCAAAAGGTAGTAGGTACTTAGTAGCAAGTATCAAGAATTTATTTCTTAATACTTACGTCTTGATACTTGATACAATTAATTTAAAACACTTTTTAAAAAAATACAATGGAAAATAATACTTCCTTACAACAGCAACTTCTTGAAGCAGGCGTACATTTTGGACATCTTAGAAAAAAATGGAACCCAAAAATGTTGCCTTACATTTTTGCTGAGAAAAAAGGTATTCACATTATCGATCTAAACAAAACAGTAGAAGGTTTGCAAGAAACTGCTGCTGCTTTGAAGTCAATCGCTAAGAGTGGTAAAAAGATAATGTTTGTAGCTACAAAAAAGCAAGCGAAAGAAATCGTTGCTGATTGTGCTCAAAAGATCAATATGCCATTCGTTACAGAACGTTGGTTAGGTGGCATGTTGACTAACTTCAACACAGTTCGTAAAAGCGTTAAGAAAATGCAGAGCATCGAAAAAATGTTGAATGACGGCAGCATTGATAACTTAACCAAAAAAGAAAGGTTAACATTAACACGTGATAAGGATAAAATGGAAAAAGTGTTAGGTGGTATCGCGCAAATCAGCCGCGTACCAGCAGCATTATTTTTAGTAGATATCGGTCACGAACACATCGCTTTAGCAGAAGCTAAACGTTTAGGCATTACAACATTTGGTATGGTTGATACTAACTGTGATCCTAACAAAGTTGAGTTTGCGATCCCTGCAAATGATGATGCTACTAAATCGATCGCTATTATCGTAAATTATATTACTGCAGCAATCGCTGAAGGTTTGGCTGAACGCCAGGCTGAGAAAGACGAAGATGACAGTGCCAGCGATATAGAAGAAAGCCCGGAAGCAAAAGCTGCCCGCTTTGAACAAAAAGTTGGTGAAGGTGATGACAGAGGCAAAAGAACAAAAGGTGCCGCTCCAACTAAACGTCGTGTAGCTGGTCCTGGTGCAGGCGGCGGTGCTAGAAGACCGGGTGGTCCAGGCGCAGGTCCAAGATAATTTTCAAATTTTCAATAACTAATAAGAAAATGCAAAGAGATAATATACTTTGCATTTTCCTTTTCTATTAATTTTTAATTATTAATTATTATTATGAGTGCAACAATAACAGCAGCAGACATCAATAAATTACGCCAGGCAACAGGTGCAGGTATGTTAGATTGTCGTAAAGCATTAACAGAAAGCAATGGTGATTTTGAAGCAGCAATCGATTGGTTACGTAAACACGGCCAAAAAGTAGCAGCTAAACGTAGCGACAGGGAAGCAAAAGAAGGTGTTATCCTAGCTAAAACAACTGCAGATAATAAAACAGGTATGATCGTTTGTATCAGCTGCGAAACTGATTTCGTTAGCAAGAATGCAGAGTTCGTAACTTTTGCACAATCAATTGCTGATGCGGCTATTTCAAATAATGTAAAGAGCGCAGAAGAACTGAACGCGGTATCTATCGGCGGTAAAAAGGTAGCTGACCTTATCAATGATAAATTAGCTGCTATCGGTGAAAAGATCGAGATCTCTAAATTTGAAAGAGTGGAAGCACCTTATGTAGCTTCTTATATTCATGGCCAAAACCGTATGGGTGTTTTAGTAGGCTTTACTAAAGCAGCAGGTGATGCAGGTAAAGATGTAGCGATGCAAATTGCTGCAATGAATCCTTTAGCCGTTGATGAAAGTGCTATCTCTCCTGAAATGATCGCAAGAGAAAAAGATATAGCTATCGAACAAATTAAAGCAGAAGGTAAACCAGCTGAAATGGCTGAAAAAATTGCCGTGGGTAAGATCAATAAATTCTTTAAAGACAATACATTATTGGCGCAGCCATTTGTAAAGGACGCTACTAAATCAGTAAGCGATTTCTTGAAAAGTGTTGATGCTGACCTGAAAGTTACTGAATTCAAAAGAGTAGCATTAGGCTAAAATATATTCAATTTGATAAAAAAAGGCTGTCTCAAAAGGACGGCCTTTTTTGTGGGCTACCTTTAAAACTCCTGCAATTTTTACAACTATAAAAATATATCTTCGCAAACGGAATTACTATTCATATCAAATCATAATCTAGCTATGCTACCAAAATACAGAAGAATTTTACTTAAGTTGTCAGGTGAATCTTTAATGGGAGATAAAAATTTTGGGTTAGATTCTGAAGTGATCGCTAAATACGCGCAAGATATTAAGCAAATAGTACAACTGGGCGTTCAGGTAGCAATCGTAATAGGAGGAGGAAATATTTACCGTGGAATGAATGAAGCTGAAACAGGCATTGAAAGAGCACAGGGTGATTATATGGGTATGTTGGCAACAGTAATCAATGGAATGGCTTTGCAAAGTGGTTTAGAGAAGGCGGGCGTTTATACCCGTTTACAAAGTGCTATTAAAATGGAACAGATAGCTGAGCCCTATATCCGCAGAAGAGCCATACGTCACGTAGAAAAAGGAAGAGTAGTAATATTCGGTGCCGGTACGGGCAACCCTTATTTTACCACAGATACTGCAGGTTCATTAAGGGCTATTGAAATTAAAGCAGATGTAATATTAAAAGGCACAAGGGTCGATGGCATTTATACGGCAGACCCTGAAAAAGACCCAACAGCTACAAAATTCGAGACTATTACTTTTGCAGATTGCATCAGCAAAAATTTAAAAGTAATGGATATGACAGCCTTTACACTTTGCATGGAAAATGAATTGCCTATCATTGTATTTAACATGAATGAACCTGGCAATTTACTAAAAGTTGTAACAGGCGAAAAGGTTGGAACATTGGTAAAAGGATAATCTTACACTACTTATAAAAAAACAGCTTCAAATTTTGAAGCTGTTTTTTTTATTTTTAATAGCAAGCAATTGTATTTACAAATACTGTTCTATATTATTTTATATCAAGTCGTAATCCAAGATGCAAACCTACCGTTGTATATTTCTGTTGTATTGGTGATTCGCTATTGTTCATTGAACCAAAATTATAGCGGAAGTAAGGTTCAGCAAAAATATGTAACTGATCATTCAACTTATAGAATACTGATACGCCACCTGTAATACCCAAACCTATATTCGTTTTATATTGATCGGCTAAAGAAGAACTTTTGCCTGAACTAATACTTTCAGGTATTGAATCTTGCGATAAAACCTGTCCATGTTGCCAGCTATAAATATTCATAATAGGACCGGCATTAACATTTATATGTATCCTGTCGTTACCCATTTCATATCCAAGTAACAAGGGCACATCAACACTATGGTAATGATTGTGCGTGGTTTTATATTGTTTGCCGCTAATAGTATCTGTACCGGTTACATTGCCCCTGTTATCGTAATGTGTTTCTATTAAAAAGATATTTTCAGCAACTGTGAATTTTTCATTTATCTGGCTGTAATTTAATCCCGCCGCCAGGCTTATGCCACTCTTTAACACTTTAGTATATTTAAACCCTGCGCTAAAGGCTGTAGAAAAACCTGTGCTTTGTTTTCTTTGTTGCAAATATGCCGAATTATGAGATTTAGAAGTGTCTGTCAAAGTTCTAATGCCATAATCAGGACTGATATAAGCTTCGATATATTGTTTATTTCCTGCAATATCTTTTTCAACAGTTGGGCATTCAGGTAAATTAAGTTTTGTAACGATATCTGCCATTTCAATTTCAGGCATCGCTATTTTTTGTGCACTGTCTTTTAGCCTGTTTGATAAATAACCTTGCGGGAAAAAGTGTATTTTATTATTGTTATTTGTTGAAGACAGATCATCCGACGTTTCTATTGGATCATTATCTGTTATTGCATCATTATCAGTTTTGCTTACAAAACTTTTTGCAGATCCACTTGCATTATGATGATGGGTGATACGCTTTGTTGCTATAGGTGAAAATGCAACATCATTATAGTTATCATTGTTACTACTGATGCTAGTAGTGTTGTTATAATCACGCTTTGCGCTATTAGCTGCAAGATCATTATTATTTGATCGTACCTCAATACTATTTGCCGGAACAACATCCATATTTTCTACACCGGCTATAAAATATCTTTTGGCTTTGCGTTTTGAAATATTATCACTCTTTGAACGAGCATCAACGGAAATATTCTCTAAAGAATTATTTGTTGCATGATATAATCTATTCTTATCGGAACCAGTAGTATTAGATTCAACAGTATTTGATCGTTCATCATTCAACAGAGATGATGATCTATTGCTATTATTATTGGAAGAAGATATATCGCTATTAGAATAATTGTTACTATAAACAGAAGATAATTTGTTGGTAGTATTTGTATTGGCAGATGATTTGTTGGTAATAGTATTACTATTATTAATACCAGAACTTATTGTTGCAGTATTACCCATATTGGTAGGCGGTGCGTTTAATATACCGATACCTGCACCACCCGCAAGTAATAAGCCCGCCAAAAGAAACATATTTCGATTCGTTAAGAAGCCTAACCAAAAAGGAGAAGGCTTTCTTTTATTCCTTTCTGCAACAATATTATCCCAAATGCGCGAAGGCACTTCAGAACTATGTTTGCTCAGTTGGGCATTTATAAAATCATCAAAATTCTTCATATCGCTCATACAGCAATTTTTTGTAGCTCCAGAATTTGCTTTTGTAGCATATTCCTTGCTTTTACTAACTGACTTCTACTAGTTCCAGGTTGTATCCCTAGCATTTCAGCAATTTCATCATGTTGATACCCTTCTATAACGTACAAATTGAAAATTAATTTGTAGCCACTCGGTAATGCGTTGATCAGATCCATTAATTCTTTCGCTGTAAGGTCTGTATAGGCCGACGCTTCTACACTACTTTCATCTTTATCTTTTATTTCATATCCAACTACTTCTTTTTCATACCGACGAAGCGAATATTTCTTTAGCGCTGTATTTACTACAATTCTCCTTATCCAACCCTCAAATGAGCCTTCAAATTTAAATTGGTGCATTTTATCAAAAACTTTTATAAAGGCATCTTGCAATATATCTTCAGCATCTGCTGAACTACGGGCGTACCGGAGACAGACAGTTAACATGCGTCCACTGAAGCGGTCAAATACCTCCTTTTGACTGGCGGCATCTTCCTTAATGCAAGCTTTTATTAATTGATTTTCGGTCAATTTACTGTTGTTTACAGTTGAGCCTCTTCAAATGCAAGACGCTCTGATTAAAATATACGTTGCCTGAATGTAGTTTTTTATAGGAATGGATTGCATTAGTAAATAGAGATCATATTCGCAAGTCGTCCTTACCAATGGGAAAGTTACCACTTTTTGTAATCATTTGTATTCTTTTTTATGTGATTTATTTACTCGAATTTTGTTAAAATAACACCTGTAAATGAGTTCAATAGCATCGATAAGAAGAGATTACAAGCTAAAAACGCTTAGCGAACTGGAAATTGATGCCGACCCTATCAAACAATTTGGTAGTTGGTGGGATGAAGCCATTAATAGCGATATTGATGAAGTAAATGCTATGACATTGGCCACTGCTACATTACAGGGCAAACCATCTGCCAGGATCGTACTATTAAAGGGCTATGATGAACAGGGTTTTTGCTTTTTCACCAATTATGAAAGTCATAAAGGAGCAGAATTAGCAGCAAATCCTCAAAGCTGCCTCGTTTTTTTCTGGAAAGAGCTCGAACGACAGGTAAGAATTGAAGGAATAATAGAAAAATTGACCACGGCAGAGAATGATACCTATTTTTTATCAAGACCCGCCGGTAGCCGTATTGGCGCGTGGGCATCTCCACAAAGCAAGGTTATTAAACATAGTGATTTAGATGATAATGTAAAAAAATACGAGAAGGAGTTTGCCAATAACCCTACTAAGCGCCCTGATTTTTGGGGCGGTTATCGTGTTAAGCCACAATTAATAGAATTCTGGCAAGGAAGGCCAAGCCGTTTACATGACAGGATACAGTATTCATTGCAAGAAAATAAGCAATGGAAAATAGAAAGGCTGGCGCCTTAATAATGATTAATGATCAATGGTTAATTATTAATTAAATGCGGCTAAACATTTATCATTAACAATTAACCATTAACAATTATACTTAAGCTTTTTTCTTAGGAGCTGCTTTTTCAGCGGCGGCAGGTTTTGCAACGGCTGCTTTTTTAACTACTACTGCTTTTTTAACTTTCGCTGGTCTTGATTTACCAAATGAACCATTAGAAATTTTCCCTTTTTTTGTTTTAATATCTCCGCGTCCCATAATTTATTTTGATTAGTGTTTGTTGATTAGTGAGATTAAAAAAGCAAGACATATATAATACGCCTTGCTTTTTAATTTTGTTTTAATAGCATTACAATTTGCCAGACAATTCTTTACCAGCTTTAAACTTTGCTACTTTTTTAGCTTTGATCTTAATAACAGCACCTGTTTGAGGATTACGTCCGTTACGTGCTGCTCTTTTAGATACTGAAAAAGTACCAAAACCTACCAATGTAACTTTACCACCACCTTTTAAAGTTTTAGTAACCGCTTCAATAAATGAATCTAAAGTAGCGTTAGCTTGGGTTTTTGTAATTTCTGCGTCGTCAGCAATTTTTGCAATTAATTCAGCTTTGTTCATAGTTAAATTTTTAATTTTTTTACTGCGACAAATATAGAGGGTTTTTGATTGCAACAAAATTTTTTCTGGTTAATTTTATTTTTATAAAAACGCTATAATCCATAAGGAACAAGGCATATAGCAATTTGGTCGCTTTTAAAAAAATATCGAGGTGAACAATACGTATTTGTAAATGCCTTACCAGCAAGGGTTTCAGCATGAGAAACGGGCAAATCCTTTGTCATTGGGGTTTTAGCGATAGTAATTTCTTCTTAATAACTGATAAAAGGTTAATTAAATTGTTTTGCACACTTAATTAACAACCTGCATCAATGAACGAAAGGCTATGAAATTATCTCCCCATTTATTAAATATTTCTTGTTTGAATGCGGGAGCAAATTTTTCTATATATTGATTGTACAAACTTTTACTTTCTGCAGAATACTGAATAGCATACGTTGGTCCTTCTTCTTCCTCTACTTCTAATAAACGTAAAATAGTAACACTTGTAAAGCAGCCGGTATCTACAACAGCTTTTGTGTGTATCTCTTTCATCCACGCGATCCATTCATCGTGAATTGCCCAAGTAACTTTTGAAGTAACGTTATAAATAAACATAGAAGGCTTACAATTTTTGTTTCAATTCTAAATAGATAGGGCAATGGTCACTGTGTTTTACATCAGGATAAATATCAGCATCTACCAGTTGCTTTTGTAATGGCTCTGTAACCGTTATATAATCGATTCGCCAGCCTTTGTTATTTAATCTTACCGTTGGGAAACGCTGGCTCCACCAACTATACCGATGTGGCTCTTTATGAAATTCGCGAAAAGTATCTATCCATCCGCTACCTAAAAATTTATCCATCCACGAACGCTCTTCCGGTAAAAAACCACTGCTTTTTTTATTTCCTTTTGGATCATGGATATCAATTTCGTTATGAGCAATATTATAATCGCCACACAAAATTATTTTAGGATTTGTTTTTCTCAGATCGGTTAAGTAATTATGAAACTCATCTAACCACACATATTTAAACGCTTGTCTTTCATCACCACTTGTGCCTGAAGGAAAATAAGCATTGATCAAACGTATCTCGCCAAAATCTAATTGTATCACACGTCCTTCGCTGTCGCTTGATGGAAGTCCTACGCCGATATGTACTTTATCGGGTTTTATTTTTGTGAAGATGGCTACACCGCTATAGCCTTTTTTTTGCGCACTGAACCAATGATGTTCAAAACCTAAAGCTTCTAATTGTTTATAATCAACATCATCTTTTGTTGCCTTGGTTTCCTGTAGACAAATAATATCTGCCGGATTAGTTTGTAACCAATCAATAAATCCTTTTTTAAAAGCGGCGCGTATGCCATTAACATTATAAGAGATGATGCGCATATTGATTGAATTAAGTGGCTGCTAATATACAAATACTATTCTTCCGATCTTCTGCCTTCAGGAATTGTTAGACCTAAGCTTAGTATCATTTCATAAGTACCAAAAGCCTGTTTGGCTGTTCCATCATAAATTTTCAGGCCGGAATAACGCGCGTAGTCCACTTTATTAGAATATTCTAAATATACATAGTGGCCAAAAGTAGCTCTGACAGCTGCTTCTGCGCCAACATTCCATCCACCTAATTGAAAATGCGGGTTATTAGGTTTTTCCTGAAGAACGCCTGAAGTTGAATCTAAAAAGAAGCCATCCTGTACATGAGGTATAACAGGACCAATGCCAAATTTAGCCAATGCATCGATCTTTACATTTCCGCTTCTATCTGCCATTAAATTCCAACGTTTTACCAAATTGAACAAAAGAAAATTTGCGCCGTTATTCAAATAATAATAATAACCGTTAGCATTATTAAAATGAATTAAAGTATCAACTTGTCTGCCATGTAAAGTGCCGTTCAAGCGGGCCGTCTGGTCTTCAAAAAGAAATTTAGTATGATCGAAATTGATCTCAACAGCCCACCCTTTTTTTCTGTTTAAAAAAAGCCCTAACCGATAATTGTATTGAGGAATAGATAATGCTTTATGAAAGAGCCCATCATCCCACCCCGGATGATCTTGTCCGTTAATATTTACCCAGGTATAATTATTACCAAGAGAAGGCTGATTAACTCTTATATTACTATTGGTGTAAGTTTCTTTATTATATCCCCAGGAAAAATAGATCTCGTGTTTTCTTTTCTTTTTTTCTGTTTGTGCATTCGCAGAAAATGCAGCAGTCAATAATATCATT
This sequence comes from Bacteroidota bacterium, assembly GCA_013288745.1. GTDB lineage: Bacteria > Bacteroidota > Bacteroidia > Chitinophagales > Chitinophagaceae > Ferruginibacter. The sequence continues at coordinate 15,347 of JABDBG010000006.1, read as the reverse complement.
GTTGCTATTGAACCTATTGCAATCTTTTTGTTTATCATCAAATTTGTATTTGGGACGTAAAAGTAAATAAAAGAAAGTAGCCGTGTATATAAATCAATACCTATTATGTGAACGGCATGTTATGCATCATATTCGAGCACCGGCCTTAACCAGCGTTCTACTTCTTCTAAAGACATTTTTTTTCTTTGGGTATAATCCAGTACCTGGTCCTTTTCAATTTTACCTACTCCGAAATATTTGCTTTCAGGATTGGCAAAATACCAGCCACAGACAGAAGAGCCGGGATACATCGCCAGTGATTCTGTTAATGTGATGCCCGTAGTTTCTTTACCGCCTAACAGATCAAACAGTTTGTATTTTTCTGTATGGTCAGGACAAGCAGGATAACCAGGCGCAGGGCGGATACCCATGTATTCTTCTTTGATCAATTGCTCGTTAGTCAAATGTTCGTCGCTTACATAACCCCAGTATTGCTGGCGTGTTTTTTTGTGTAACACTTCTGCAAAAGCCTCTGCAAAACGATCCGCCAATGCCTGTAATATTATTTTATTGTAATCGTCGAGGTTATCTTCAAAACGTTTGATATGCGGTTCAATACCTTCGATCGTTACAGAAAATGCACCCATATAATCTTGCTTTTCATATTCAGCAGGTATTATAAAATCCGCTAAGGAAAAATTCGGTTGTCCGGGTGCTTTTTTTATTTGCTGGCGCAGAAACTGCAGATCGATTGCATCATTACCTCTTTTTATAACAACAGTATCGGGTGCTGTTTTATCAGCTTCCCAAAAACCGATAACGCCTTTTGCATTCAACCATTTTTCATCAATGATCTTTTTCAACAATACTTTAGCATCGTTGTATAAATTCGTTGCTTCTTTCCCAATTATCTCATCGGTTAAAATTGCGGGGAATTTTCCATGCATTTCCCAGGCGATGAAAAATGGTTGCCAGTCAATGTATTCCGCGATCTCGCTTAGGTCGTAATTATCAAATATTTTTGTTCCGATAAATGCTGGTTTAACCGGAATAAAATTATCCCAGTCGATCTTTACAGGATTAAGTTGCGCTTCGGAAAATTTTAAATAATTCTTTACTGTCTTTTTATTGCCGAAGTCTGATTTTAATTTAGTGTATTCTGTTTTTATGCCATTTAAAAATTCGGGTTTTTGTTCTTTGCTTAATAAACTACCGGCAACAGTTACACTGCGTGATGCATCCAATACATGTACAACACCATTATCATATTCGGGCGCAATTTTTACGGCTGTATGCATGCGGCTTGTAGTAGCACCGCCGATCAATAATGGAATATCCATATTGCGCCTTTTCATTTCACGGCCGATATGCACCATTTCATCTAACGATGGTGTTATCAATCCGCTCAAGCCAATTATATCTACATTGTGTTTTATTGCTTCGCTTAATATTTTATCAGCAGGTACCATTACACCGAGATCAATAATATCATAACCGTTACAGCCTAATACTACGCCCACAATATTTTTTCCAATATCATGTACATCGCCTTTTACAGTCGCCAATAAAATTTTAGCGGCGCCTGCGGCTTCAACATTAATTGTACCTGCGGCAAGATGCGCCTGTTTTCTATCTTCTTTTTCCTGTTCGATATACGGAGTTAAAACTGCCACAGCTTTTTTCATTACACGTGCACTTTTTACTACCTGTGGTAAAAACATTTTACCTGCACCAAACAGATCACCAACTATATTCATTCCATCCATTAAAGGACCTTCGATCACATCTAATGGTTTAGGATATTTTTGTCTTGCTTCTTCGGTATCAATGTCAATATAATCTGTAATACCGTTGATCAGGGCATGCGCCATTCTTTTTTCTACCGGTTCATTTCTCCACTTTTCATCTTTAACTTCTACTTTGCCTTTTGCTTTTACAGTTTCTGCAAAATTGATGAGGGCTTCTGTTGCTTCGTTGTTCGTGTTATTTCTGTTTAAGATAACATCTTCGCAGAGGTCTCTTAGTGTAGGTTCGATCTCATCGTACACTACCAGCTGACCAGCATTTACAATACCCATGTCCATCCCGGCTTTAATAGCATAATATAAGAATACACTGTGTATAGCTTCCCGCACATGATCATTTCCTCTGAAAGAAAAAGATACATTACTTACACCTCCGCTGATCTTTGCCAACGGCATTAATCTTTTTATTTCTGCAGTTGCTTCGATAAAATCTACTGCATAATTGCTATGCTCTTCAATACCTGTTGCTACCGCGAAAATGTTTGGATCAAAAATAATATCCTGCGGATCGTACCCAACTTGTTCTGTCAGAATTTTATACGCTCTATGACAGATCTCTACTTTTCTTTCTTTAGTGTCGGCCTGTCCTACTTCATCAAAAGCCATTACAACTACTGCTGCGCCGTAACTTTTGCAAATGAAAGCTTGTTCAATAAATTTCGCTTCGCCTTCTTTCATGGAGATAGAATTCACGATACATTTTCCCTGCACACATTTTAAACCCGCTTCAATAATTTCGAATTTACTGCTATCGATCATGATCGGGATCTTGGCGATATCAGGTTCAGCTTGTACTAAATTTAAAAAAGTGGTCATGGCGCTAACGCCTTCCAACAAGGCGTCATCCATATTGATATCGATTACCTGCGCACCGCTTTCTACCTGCTGGCGCGCAACAGATAAAGCTTCTTCGTATTTATCTTCACGAATTAATCTTGCAAATTTTTTGGAACCGGTTACATTGGTGCGTTCCCCAACATTAATAAAATTTGTTTCGGGACGAACGATCAAGGGTTCTAATCCGCTTAACCTTAAGTATGGTTTGATGTGTGTTATCTCGCTCATGGATCTTATGCTAGTTCTTTTTCTATTACAGGTAAATTTCTTGGTGCAAATTTCGCTACTTCATCTGCAATATGTTTGATGTGATCCGGTGTTGTACCGCAACATCCGCCCACAATATTTAACCAGCCGTTGGCAGCCCATTCTTCAATGATATGTGCTGTTTCGTGCGGCTGTTCGTCGTATTCACCAAATGCATTTGGTAAACCCGCGTTTGGATATGCCGATGTAAAGCAGCCGGCAATATGACTCAGCTCTTCAATATGCGGGCGCATTTCTGATGCACCTAATGCGCAATTCAATCCAACACTTAAAGGATTGGCATGTGCAACTGACACATAGAATGCTTCTAATGTTTGTCCGCTTAATGTTCTGCCGGATGCATCGGTGATCGTACCGCTGATCATGATCGGTAGTTCTTGTTGTTTTATTTCGCGAAAATATTTTTTTACTGCGTAGATAGCAGCTTTTGCATTGAGTGTATCAAAAATTGTTTCGATCAATAAAATATCTACACCACCTTCGATCAAACCTTTAATTTGTTCTGTGTAAGCTGCTGCTACTTCATCAAAAGTTACAGCTCTGAAACCAGGATTATTTACATCCGGTGATAAGCTGAGTGTTTTATTTAACGGGCCGATAGCGCCTGCTACATACCTTGGTTTGTTTGGATTCTTTGCGGTGTATTCGTCTGCTGCACTTCTGGCGCATTGTGCGGACGCTACATTCATTTCATAAGCGATCGCCTGCATATCATAATCTGCCTGTGCAATAACAGTGCTGCTGAAAGTATTTGTCTCGATAATATCTGCACCCGCTTCCAAGTATTCTTTGTGGATGGCTTCGATGATCTGAGGTTGTGTGATGCTTAACAGGTCGTTATTGCCTTTTACATCGGAATGCCAGTTCTTAAATCTTTCGCCGCGATAATCTTCTTCTTCTAATTTATAGCGTTGGATCATGGTGCCCATTGCGCCATCAATGATGAGGATCCGTTTTTTTAATTCTTCCTTGATGTCTTTCATTTTCTATCTATTTAATCACTTCAGAAAAAAGATCAGTAGCATTATTGCCGTTGAAGTGTGCGACGCAACGATGCTGAACAATGAGCCAATGTTCACTAAAAAAATAATCTTATGTAACAAACGATAAACAACCTGTGTGAAGATGTGCCAAATTGATCTCGTTTATTAGTTCTAAGAAAATATTTGTAGTGACAAATATTGGCTTTTCTCCAGGCTGAACAATAAACAAATCTGCCTGAAGGGCAAAGGCAAAATTACTAAAAGAATACGGGAATGCAAAATGGTTGATGTCGAAATAGAACGCAGATTTTCATGATCGTTATGAAAAATCATGATTAATCTTCAGGATCATGAAAATCTGCGTTCTATCAACTTCCGGTAATATAATTATCAATGGAAATACGGTTGCTGATGCTTTTGGCCAGTGTCATCTCATCTGCATACTCAAGTTCGCCTCCGAAGGCGATGCCGCGGGCGATGGTAGTGATCTTTACCGGCCTGTTCTTTATCTTTTTGCTGATATAATATAAGGTTGTATCTCCCTGGATATTTGGATTTAGGGCAAAGATTATTTCGGTGATAGGCTCCTTTTCAACTCTTTGAACCAGGCTATCGATATTGAGCTGTTCGGGTCCAACACCGTCCAATGGAGAAATGATACCACCAAGCACATGGTAAACACCGTTGAATTGCTGGGTGCTTTCGATGGCAATTACGTCGCGGATATTTTCTACCACGCATAATAGTTCTTGCTTGCGCGATGGGTTACTACAAATATTGCACAAAGTATGATCGGAAATATTATGGCAGCGGCTACAGAATTTTATCTCTTCCCGCATTTTAGCGATGGTTTCACTAAAATATTCTACTTCATTTACATCTTGCCTGATAAGGTGCAACACTAAACGCAAAGCTGTCTTTTTTCCTATGCCCGGCAACTTCGCAAATTCATTGACCGCATTTTCCAGAAGTGTGGAGGAGAAAACCATGGTTAACTGTTATGATTATAATTTAATGTCTCTTTCATTATCCCAATCTGCTTTGATCTTTAATTTTTTATCAAAAGAGATTACTTTTTCGGGTTGTAAATGTTTTAAATAATCGCCCGGATCCCATACGCCGTTATTATTGGTATCATACAAAATACGCAGATCATATTCTCCGGGATTGAACAGATCGGCATGCCATTCGGTGGATGTAAGTGATGCTGATTCTACTATATTACCACCTTGCACAAATTGCAGAACAGGATGTTGTGACAGATCGATATTTGAAAAACGTAATACCAATGTTCCGTAATCGCTTTCTTTTTTTGTGCTGAATGAAATGGTATCCGTTTTGTTTAAAGTATGGCCCAATGTATCAGTGAACCCATCTTTTATCACGATCAGCTTATAATGCTCATCGGTTTTCCAGCTACGTTTTAATGTTAATTTTGTTGCAGTGCTATCGAGCAATAATCTAAATGGTTGCGGATTATAGAATGTATCCGTCAGGATTATTTTACTCTGATCAAAATTTTTCAAGGGGATATTAAAATCCAGTTCTAAGCCGGCAAAAATATCCTGTGGGGCTATAGAAATATTTGTGGTATACTTGAATTTTTTTGCTGCCTTGGATGTTTTAGCGGGAGCTACTGCTGGCTGCTTTGGTTTTTTTGCCTGGTAAGCAAATAATTCCACAGGATTTGTTACCTTAATGGATGGTTGAACTGTACTATCAGCAAATGCAAATTCTTCTGTAGGTGAATTATATATTTTGGTACCGCCTATATCTCCCAGCGCATAGATCCTAAATGTTTTTGCAGGCAGATTAGTAAAAAGGAATTTACCTCCCGGCATCAGCCTTGTCACATACCGGGGTTTAAAATTTTGTACAGCAGAATCCGGTGCATCGCCCGGATATAATAATACCAATATAGAGCTATCTGTTTTACCTGTTTCTGCCAGGGTAACGGTACCGCCTATTTTAAGTGAATCGATCGCATTGCCTGTTGAAAAAACATAGGTAAGGTTTTTATAGATATTGCCTTCATGTACATCTACCAATGCATTTCCAAAATTGATCGCATACGTTGTGTTTGCTTTTAAACTGTCTCTTAATTTTATTGTTACCGTTTTATTTCTAAAAGTAATTGTCGGATTTTTTTTTGGATAGGGTGATACCAATAAATTGTTTTGTATGTCTTTCAGGCTGATATACTCATCAAAAGACATCGTTATGGTATTAGCCTTAAAATTAGTAGTAAAAATTGCGGGATGTGTATTGACCAATACTGGTGCAAGTGTATCTTTTGGTCCGCCAGTAGGATTGCCGATCTGGGCACATCCAACGCCACCAACAATAAAAATAGCCACTATAAAACCAAACAATAAAAAATATACAATACTTGAAAACTTCATCGTGTTTTGAAATTATTTGCAAACTTAAACTGTTTCGGGTGTTTGCGCTTATTTTAAAATCATAAATATGCCTTAATCTATTCTGCCACTTCTTCTTCGTCGAGCTCGTGTAAGGCCACTGCCAGCTTATTGTCTTTTACAAAGTTGCACCAATGGCAATCTTCTTTGCCACAGCCAGTATAAAATTCGCGTGCCTGTATTTTGGTCCATACGGTTGTTATTTGTTGTTTGACTGTTTCAATATCTTCCGGATTGATAAAGAGCTTTTCTTTGCGGTACTCTTTTTTCTTATCTGGCTCTACAAAATCGAATTCAGTGCTTACTACTTTCCAATCCTTCAATTTGTAATTATCAATCAATATTTTATAAAATACCGCTTGTCTCCAATAATCGCCGCCATTAGGGTCTTTTTCGTGTGGCGGTTTCATTTTTGGAATGGCCTTATCTATATCGCCGCTTTTATAATCTACTACATTTACTTCTTTGCCGTTGAATTCGAGCTTATCCAGTTTCCCTTTCAGCGGAACATTGTTTACTACTACACCTCTTATATTTAATTCTACAGAAACAACTTTGTTCCAACTGCTGATATATTTATCATAATAAGCAGGTAAAATTATTCCGCCCTGTTCCATCCTTCTGTCGAATGCCTGCTTGGTAAAATTTTCCCGATGTCGGTTCATGTACCATTTAAAGTCGGACAGCATTTCTTCTTTTGATGGAAATTTATCCTGCTTGCCTTCCTGCATTTTTCTAAACAGTTTTTCTAAAGCATAGTGAATAGAGCTTCCGAATTCTGTTGCTTCACTTTTTCCTGAAGGGATGCGGATAAGATTTTTATAATAAAAACCAAGTGGGCAATTCAAATAACTATTGAGTGCCGTTACATTCATTACAAATTTTTCCAACAGTGGCGTTATAAAATCTTCTTCTGTTCTTTCAATTTCAGGTGCCTGTGCAGCAAATTGCAATAATTCGAATGTGGCCATCTCTTCATCATTCAAAGCTACTTTTTCAATTGGCAATGGATATTGCTGCAATATTTCTGCAATGAACATAGATGGTTCCATTTCTTTACCATCGTTCTTGAACTTGGCGTAAGAAATGGTTAAATATTTTTCTGCTCTTGTTAAGGCTACATAAAATAAGCGACGCAGTTCTTCTTCGTCTCCTGATTTTGGTTGAGAAGAAAACATCGTGTCGGGAAATTTATATCCGCCACCCGGCTTTCTTTTCTTTTCCCAGGAAGAAGCATTTACGCCTGCGAAAAAAACATATTCAAATTCTAATCCTTTAGAGCCATGTGCAGTTAAAAGGTTTACGCCTTTATCGCTTCCTGCAACCTGTATCATTGGCAACGACAATCCTTCTTTCGCCATCAGGTCAATGATCTCGATCAATCCTTTCAGATCAAGTGATGTATTGCGGCTTGTTTCTTCTTTGATAAAATCAAACAATGCAGTCAATACCTGCATCAGCATGATCTTGTCATCACTATTCATGATATAGGTTAGTACACCTGCTTCGCGAATAATATTTTCAAATAATTGTTGTAGCGTAACATTAGAAACATCCGCAATTAATTTTTCAATAATGATGCTGATATTTTTTAGTCCTTCGTTTATGCCGGTATCAAACAGGTCTTTTTTAGGGGCTGTTGCTTTATCACTTAATAGTTTTCTGATAGAAGTTGCTTCACCATTGTATCTTTTGCTGTTTACGGCAACAGTAATTTTTGCTATCTCTATCGGGGGTATATGATAAAAATCGTAATGCAATATTTCAAACAGTATCTCATCGCCACCATAAGGGATATTATGTTCTGTTTCTAAATAACGCAATAACTGAATGATCTTTTTTGCAAAAGGATGATCTAAAATATTAATGCTTCTTTTACTGTAAACAGGAATTCCTTTTAAGCGAAAATATTTATTGAGGTCTGCCCCGTATTTATTTTCTTTATAAATAACAGCGATCTTCCCGGGAGCAATTCCTAATTGAACTAACTCAGCTACCTGATTGCAGATATGCGCCATTTCTTCTTTTACAGAATTATATTCTATAATAACAGGCTCATTTTTTAAGGAACTTATTTTTATATTAGAAGAGATAAGGTTCTTGCTTAGTCCGTCGATCTGATTTACTAAACGCTCATTATTATTATTGATAAGTATTTTAGAAATATTCAGGATCGGTTGCGTACTGCGATAATTATTTCCGAGGATCACTGTCTTTAGGTCTTTTGTATAATTGGTGGCAAAGTCGAGCATGTTCTCAACATTAGCACCCTGAAAGCGGTATATACTTTGGTCATCGTCACCCACTACAAATACATTAGGCTTTTCCCAGTAGCTGATCAATAATTGAACTAACCTGTTTTGTGTACCGCTCGTATCCTGGTATTCATCTACCAAAATGTATTGAAACCTTTCCTGATAATTGGCGAGCAGGTTTTTATTTTCTTCAAAAACTTTTATCACCCAGTTGATCATATCATCAAAATCATACCGGTTTCGCTGGCGCATAATCGATTGAAAATTATTGAACTCGTTCACTGCTGCCTGCAGTTTTTCCATTTTTTCTTTCTCTTCTTCGATCTTATCTGTACGCACATCGCCTTTTTTAAATTCTTTTACAGCACGCTTGGCGACATACTCATCTCGCGTTGGTAGATCTGCTATGTATTCGGCAATTTTTTGATTGATCAATTCAGGACTCCAGCCTTCCCTTTTCATTGAAGAGAATAAATTCTTCAAATTATTTATTTCAAAATAAACATCGCCGCGGTACCTTTTTAATGCATGGTTTTTGGGGAAGCTATCGATCAGTTGTTTAAAAAGTTGTATGCCTTCTAATTCGGACAGTGCATCCAAAGATGTTTTTTCGAACATCGATAAATTTTCCTGAATGATATCATTGCAAAAAGAATGGAAAGTATGGATGTTGACTTTGTACGCATCTGACCCGATGAATTGCAATAATCTTTTGCGCATGGCAATGGTGCCGGCATCGGTATAAGTAAGACATAAAATATTTTGCGGCAATGCATCCGTGTCCAATAATATTTTTCCGATCCTGACAGCTAAAATTTGGGTTTTGCCGGTACCCGGACCCGCGATCACCATCACCGGACCTTCGATCGTATCAACAGCGATCCTTTGTTGCGGATTCAGTTTTTCGTATTCTTCAGTAAATTTTGTTTGTAGTATTTCACGGTAATGCTGCATGGTTTCAAAGTTACAAAAACACCTGTTGTGTTGTGTTACTTTTTATTCCACTATAACAGTTGGACGCTTGTTTAACTTTTATCGTTCATAGTCACTGGGCTGCGTTCCTTCTCCAGCGCTACTTTGGCGACTGACGAAATCTGCTTCGCATGATTTTGTCTGCCTCGATTCGCTTGGCACCGCAGCCAAAGAGGCGCTTCCATAGGAACTGGTAGAGTTAATGTTTGCCAACAAAAAAGCAGTTCGTTTTGAACTGCTTTTTTTATATTGAAATGATTCACATCATTTACCTTTTATAATTTATCATTTACCATTACCCCGGCATCCTGGTAATATACTTTTCCATTTGTTTTATCTGATCTGCAATTTGGGGCGTAGCTGGTTTTAAACCTTTTGCTTTTCTGAAATATTCTTTAGCCGCTCTGAATTCTCTTTTATTGATCATGATAGAAGATAGCTGTAAGTAAGCTGCAGCCTCGTTTTCCTTATCAGGCAAACCGGCACGAATAGCACCCCGAAGGTAGCTCTCGCCTTGTTTTACATCGCCTCTTTGCATGGCTAACATACCTAATTGTAATTTATTAGCGCCCTCTGCTTCTTTCATAGGTGCACCGAGGTCAAGACTTTTTTTCATTAGTTTTTCTGCCGTATCATAATCCTGGGCAACCATCGCAAGGTTTCCTTTCAATGTATAATATACAGAACGAACGGGCGTTAATAACAAACCCGGGAACCAGATAGAATCGATCACTTTTTTTGAGCCTTCCATATCGCCGGATTCCATGTAGTCTTGTATGAGGCGCATTGGGCCAAATATAAAATGACCCACGATCATTACTACGGCACCCACATAAAGGATCAAAGAGACCCAAAAACCTGCCTCAACATTTACAAAAATTGCTAACGCAAGAAATACGATACCCAGCCAAAGGCGGTACTTAATAAAGACATTCAACCACTTCATAACTTAAAAATTGGATGGCAAAGATAGGGTTCGGTTTTGGATTTTAGATTTTGGATTTCCAATTGGCAGAAAACGTTATTTTTGCTGCCCCTGAACCAATTGGTCCCGTAGTTCAATGGATAGAATAGGAGTTTCCTAAACTCTAGATCCAAGTTCGATTCTTGGCGGGACCACAAGTAGATTTTAAGAGGCTTTTAAACAATGAGTTTGAGAGGCTTTTTTACTTTCAGGTGTCAATTCTGTTAACTCTTTCTAATTTCTATTAATTATATCTTTTACTTTTTTCAATAGAGCAGCCATATCAAATGGTTTCCTAACATACCCATCAGCAGAATACTCATTAGTTATATCTACTATATTAGAATTGGCAGATATAAATAGTACAGGAATATTTTTAGTCAGCTCATTTTTTTTCAATTGCTCACAAATTTCTCGCCCATCCACACCAGACATCCATATATCTAATAGAATAAGATCAGGCAAATTTTCTTGTACCTGAGTAAATATTTCTTTGGCATTCTTAGTTACATCCACAGTATAGCCATCCGTTTTTAAAATCATTTCTATGACTTCAAGAATATCTGCGTCATCATCTGCAACAAATATTTTCTTCTGAGCATTATTCATGTGATAGCGAATTAGAAATAGGTAATTCAAAATAAAAAGTAGAACCTTTTCCTTCCTCGCTTTCTACTCCGATATTTCCTTGATGACGTTTAATAATTTCGAAAGAGATATATAATCCAAGTCCCAATCCGGAATAAGTATTTTCTTTTGCACCACTAACTCTGTAAAAACGATCAAAGATCATATGCTGCTGACTTTTGGGAATACCAATCCCCGAATCACTAACAGCTAATTTAACTTTATTCCCTTCTTTAAAAGTTTCAATAATAATGTCTGTATTTTGAGGAGAGTATTTACCGGCATTATCTATAAAGTTTGTAATTACCTGTCCGATTTTATTTCTATCGCCGTATATTAACACTGTTTCATCAAGCTGGTGTTTGACAGTATGCTTTGTAAGAACCCTGCCTGTTTCTTCAATTACCTCTTTTACCAATTCATTATAATCAAAAACTTCTTCACGATAATTAAGCTTTCCTGTTTCAATTTTTTTAACGTCAAGCAGATCACTTATCAATGTTGTTAATTTATTGATTTGCGTATCTACCTTACCTAATACTTGTGCAGCCATCGCATTCCCATCTTTTTCAAAATTGAAACGAAGCACCTGTATATATCCTTTGATACTGGTTACCGGAGTTTTTAACTCATGGCTGGCAATAGTTATAAATTCATCCTTTTTTTCCATTGCCCTTTTCTGTTCCTTAACAAGCGCTTCGGTTCTTTCTTTAACTGTTCTTTCTAAACCATCATTTAAGCTTTTCGTAACAAGCTGAGCATCTTCCAGTTCTTTATTTTTTTGAAGTAATTGTTCTTCCGATTTTTTTTGAATAGAAAGATCCGTGATCAAAATACTTAATGATAACCCTCCATCAATTTCTAATGTAGAGGCAGATAATAATACAGGGATTGGCAAATTTTTTTCTCCACGAAATATTATTTCGGCCTTACATTCTTCTTCATTCCACGCTTTCTCAAGTAGGTTGGCAACAAAATCTTTGTATACATCAGGTATAAACTGACTTAACGGACAACCAATAACTTTTGATAAAGGAATATTAATTAAATGAGCAAAGCTTGAATTACAATATAATATTATACCATCCCTATTAATTGTGATGGCACCTTCTGACATTTTTTCTATAAATATTCTGAAAGTTTTATCGGCGCTTTTTAAAGTGTATATTTCATGATCATCTTCGTTTTTAACGATAAAGGCATCGACTTCTCCTCTGCGAATGGCATCAATTATTTCATTTGCCTCGCTTACCTGAGATTTAAGTTCTTTAATCTCCAAAAGTAATTTGTTATATTCTTTATCTGTATTCACCATTATTATTCATTACATTTTCATCGACCGCTAATGCTTTTAATACTTTTTCAGTATCAGACATATTACCGATTAATCTTTTAATTGGCTCAGGCGAAAACTTAATCAACAATGGTACAGCCACTACTTGTTCAGATTTTGCTATAGAGGGTTGTTGATGTACATCAATAATATCAAGTTGATATTTACCTTTTAAGTATTTTTCGCAAATATTTTTTGTATTATTTATAGCCCTCACTGAATTTGGGGAAGCACCAGCTATATATAATTTTAAAACATATAAAGGCGTTATTGTAGATTTTTTTCTCATTTATTTGAATCCCGCCTTACGGTTTATTAATTTTTAAGTGGAACAATATTCAAGCCAACTAATACTTTTTCTTCATTAGAAAGATCTCCAATAATTTTTCTAATTGGTACCGGTACTTTTCTTACCAATGTAGGAATAGCAAATATCTGATCGCCTTCCGCCAATTGAGGCTTTTTCAAAAGATCGATCACCTCTATACTATATTTGCCTTTTAAATATTTATTGCAGTATTCTGTAATGTTCTTTAATGCAAGAACCGATTTGGGTGTTTGTCCTGCTACATATAGCCTGAGTTCCCATTTTTCTTCTTTTGCCATATTATTTATTTTTGGGTAACAACTGAATGCCTTTATCATTGATCACAAAATCACATTCATTATTACGATGAGACATACCGCGAGATTTGACTATTAATAAACTTCTAATTCTTTCATTTTCTTTGGTTTCATTTTTTAAATTAATCCACGTGTCAGCTAAAGAGGAAATGGCGTCTACCGTGGGGTCACTATATTCATTTTGTTTAGGATTTGTTAAGGATGTAAACAATGCATTGATCTGATTTACTTTAAAGATGTCCATTAATCTAACCAGCATTGCCCTTACTTCACTAGTGCTGCCAATAGTAATCAGGCTGCTGATTGGGTCTATGATAATTGTCTTAGGTTTAAACTCATTCACTAAACGTAAGAGTACTAATAAATGCATTTCAAGTCCTTGCAGGGTTGGCCTTGATGCATGAATCAATAATAAATTAGACTTGATATAAGGTTCTATATTAATACCTATCGACTGCATATTCCGCACAAGCTGATCAGGTGATTCTTCAAATGAAAAATAAAGTACCCGTTCTTTTCTCTTGCAGCTACTTAAAGCAAAATAGGTTGAAAGAATTGTTTTTGCTGTTCCTGCAGATCCCGTTACTAATATGTTGCCGCCTCTATAATATCCGCCTTTTTGAAAAAAGGCATCAAGCGGTGGCAGGCCTGTTGATATTATTTCTGTTGCAGATTTATAATCCAATTTTAAAGAAGTAATTGGCATTACCGAAATGCCATTAGCGTCAATTAAAAATGGGTATTCATTCGTTCCATGTGTTGATCCTCTATATTTTACAATTCTTAATCGTCTTGTAGCTATTTGATCGATCACCCGAAAATCCAATAATATTACGCAATCGGATATGTATTCCTCCAAACCCTGCCTGGTTAAAGTATTCTCGCCCCTCTCACCGGTGATAACAGTGGTAACTCCTTTATCACGTAACCATTGAAAAAGCCTGCGTATTTCAGCTCTTAATAATCCCGTATTGTTTATGCCCGCGAATAAAGATTCAATAGTATCCAGTACTACACGCTTTGCCCCAATTGAATCAATTGCATGGCCTAATCTTATAAAAAGGCCTTCAAGATCATATTCACCTGTCTCCTCTATTTCTGATCTTTCTACCCGAACATGATCGATACGTAATTTATCTTGGGCTATTAATTTATTTAGATCAAAGCCTAAAGAGCTAACATTTTGAGCCAGATCTTTACTTGTTTCCTCAAAACTCATAAATACACCCGGTTCATTAAAATCTGTAATGCCCTTTACGATAAACTGTGTTGCAAATAAAGTTTTACCGCAGCCTGCACTTCCACAAATAAGTATTGGTCTTCCTTTGGGAAATCCCCCATTTGTAATTTCATCAAGCCCACTAATTCCGCTAGGGGTTTTTATGAATCCGTTTTTTTTCTGATTCTTCATTTTGATCTCTAGTTTTATTATAAAAAGAGGTAATTGTGGATTTTTTTTCTCAATATCCATGCCAAAAAAATTTAATCAGGCGTATGCTTACTCAGCAAAATGATACAATTCATAATAATAATAAATGACCTTCTATTCTATAAAATCTGTATCGGGCTAATCTTCGTAATTTTTATAGCAACATCTATGTAAGGTTTTTCTTTTGGCTACGTCTACTGTTTTAATTAACCAACAAAATCATCATGACCTTTAAAAAAATTATATCATGGCTGCTTAGATTAACTGCTGCCATTATCCTTTTACAAACCTTGTATTTCAAGTTTACGGGACAACCCGAATCTGTAGAATTGTTTACTAAACTGGGCGTAGAACCCTGGGGAAGAATAGGAACCGGCATTTTAGAATTATGCGCCAGTATTTTATTGCTTGTTCCTTCAACTGTGACTAAGGATAATTGTCTATCGGGATGTGAGATAGTTTTATCAAGTTGTTGTAAAACGGATTGAGCAAAAAACCTGTCTGATTCTAATTTCAGGTCCCTCGAGCGGTTCACATAATCTATTTGCCCGCTGTGATAGCCAGTAATAGCACATTGTAATAACTCTATGATATGCCTGGTATGTGAGCCAATGCTTGCATGGCCGAGATGCTCAATTTTTTTGCTGTATTGCTTATCATCTAATGAAGACAACAATTTATTGAGAGATTGCAATTGTTGAGATAGGTGTATAAATATCATAACGGAAAGTTTAAAGATTAAACAGCCGATGGTACTAAACCAATGTAAGCTATTTTTTTCGATTTTTAATGTTATTATAAAATGTCATTGCCTGCTTCCGGTCAATAATTAATAGTATTGAGCAACACACC
>JABDBG010000005.1 GCA_013288745.1 Bacteroidota bacterium | reverse complement strand
ATTTAACTGGTTAACTACCTTATGGCGCGCTAATATCCGTTTTACACCTGCTATGTTATTTGCTATCGGTTTCGTTAGCTTATTTATCAGCGGCGGTTTAACAGGTATCTTTTTAGGTAACTCTGCTTTGGATATTCACTTACACGATACTTACTTCGTTGTTGCGCATTTTCATATTGTAATGGGTGTGGCTTCTTTCTTTGGGATGTTCGCGGGTGTGTATCACTGGTATCCTAAAATGTACGGCCGTTATTTAAATAATACATTAGCCTATATCCATTTCTGGGTAACGATCGTTGGGGCTTATTTGATCTTCTGGCCAATGCACTATGAAGGTTTAGCAGGTATGCCTCGTCGTTATTATGATTACACTGGTTGGGAATCATTTAAAATGTTTGCAGGCTTAAATCAATTCATCAGCTTTGTTGCGATGGTTGTTTTTGCTACGCAGTTATTATTTGTATTCAACTTTTTCTATAGCATTTTCAAAGGAAGAAAAGTTAGATCAACGAATCCTTGGGGTGCTAATACACTAGAGTGGACAACACCGCTTCATCCTGGTCATGGTAACTGGCCCGGAGAAATTCCTGAAGTTTTCCGTGGTGCATACGATTACGGTAAAGACGGAAGAGAATTCATTCCGCAAACCGAACCGATCGGAGCGAATGAAAGCCATCACTAGAATATCAGTAATGTAAATAATTTGTGTAAGAGACGTTGAGGAG
This sequence comes from Bacteroidota bacterium, assembly GCA_013288745.1. Taxonomy (GTDB): domain Bacteria; phylum Bacteroidota; class Bacteroidia; order Chitinophagales; family Chitinophagaceae; genus Ferruginibacter. The sequence continues at coordinate 61,506 of JABDBG010000005.1, read as the reverse complement.
ATAAATAAATAAAGATTTTTGAAAGGATGCAGCAAGACACAAATACCATAGCTAATTCAAATTCGTTTGCGTTGGCAAGTAAAGTGAAAGATTATTTTCAACTGATCAAGTTCACTTTAAGTTTCATGGTGGTGTTTAGTACTGTTGTAAGTTTTTTGATCGCGCCGAATGAAGCAAATTTCGACCGGTCAAAAATAATATCAGTTCTTTTACTTTTTGTCGGGGGTATGCTAATTACGGGATCGGCCAATGCCGTTAACCAGGTGATTGAAAAAGATACCGATGCAATGATGATGCGCACAGCAAAACGCCCGGTGGCAAGTGGCAGAATGAGTCCTGCAGAAGGAACCATTTTTGCGATCATTACCGGAGCTTTGGGTGTATTCATTTTGTGGTACTGGTTCAATTACCAAAGTGCATTGATAGGTTTATTCAGTCTGTTTTTATATGGCTTTATTTATACGCCACTTAAAAAAGTTAATTCTGTCGCCGTATTGGTTGGTGCAGTTCCCGGTGCTTTGCCTTGTTTGATCGGATGGGTTGCCGCTTTTGGTGATCATCCTATTATCTGGCTTGGTGGATGGATATTATTTGGCATACAGTTTCTATGGCAGTTCCCACATTTTTGGGCAATTGCCTGGCTGGCACACAAAGATTATACAACAGCAGGTTTTAAATTATTGCCGGGCGATCAGGGGCCTACAAAATTTACAGCTTTGCAATGTGTTATCTACAGTTGTTTAATGATACCGGTCGGTTTACTACCCTACTTTGTAGGAATGGCCGGTATGACAAGCATGTGGATCTTGATAGGATGTAATTTATGGATGGTATATAAGAGTATTATTCTCTTTAGAAATATGGATGTGAAGAGTGCAAGAATGGTAATGTTCAGTTCTTATTTTTATTTAATGATCGTTCTGTTAGCATTATTTGCTAATAGAATTGTTTAACATACACAAACAGTTGATGAGTACAGTGGCAATGGAACAAAGAAAGAGAATACACCCGCATAAGTTTACCCTTTGGGTAGGTATTGCAAGTATTATAATGATGTTTGCGGGCTTAACGAGTGCGTACATTGTTAAACGTAATCAGGCTAACTGGTTCTCTTTTGAATTACCAATTGTATTTTGGTATTCGACTGCGGTGATCATAATAAGCAGTATTACTTTGTGGATGGCGCAAAGCGCTTTTCAACAAAGAGAAATGGCTAAGTACAGGAGCCTGGTAGTCGTAACGTTAGTATTAGGAGTTCTTTTTATAGGATTGCAGTTTTTAGGCTTCAGTGAATTATGGGCAAAAGGATTGACGCTACAAAGAAATGTATCGCTTTCCTTTATGTACATCATTGTTGGTCTGCACGGATTGCATGTGATTGGTGGTATAATTGCTTTATTTGTTTTGTTTGCAAAGGCATTCAACACTAAAGTAAAAAGTTACGATATAGTGCCGGTTGAAGTAGTAAGTACCTACTGGCATTTTGTAGATTTTTTATGGATTTATCTTTTGATTTTTTTAATAATGATACGATAGTTCAGGTTCTTTAATCAGGATCAAAAACTAAAAACTTAGAATTTTTTATATGTCTACAGCAACAGCACAACAAGGAACAAAATGGTGGAGTGGTGGCAGAAGCCCATTCAATGCAACCTACGGTAAAGTAATGATGTGGTACTTTTTAATGAGTGACGCATTTACTTTTGGTGCATTCCTTATCAGCTATGGTACTCTAAGGTTCAGTCAGAATTTTTGGGTAGATCCTAATAAGGTGTTCAACTCTTTCCCATTTGCAGAAGGGCACAATTTGCCTTTGGCATTTGTAAGTTTGATGACATTTATTTTGATCTTTAGTTCTGTTACGATGGTATTGGCTGTTCATGAAGGACATAACATGAATCGCAAAGGCGTTGAGAACTACATGATATTAACGATCATTGGTGGAGCTGCTTTCTTAAGCTGTCAGGCTTGGGAATGGCATCACTTATTAACCGGCGAACATCCTGTTTTAGTGAATGGCGTAATTGAACATTGGAACACAACCGTATCACACAATCCCTTTGGACCCGAAGTAATGTTTAACGGACAGTTAGTACACACCCCAGGGCCAATTGCATTCGGTAGCTATTTCTTTGAAATTACAGGATTCCATGGTTTTCACGTATTTAGTGGTGTTATCATCAACATCATCATGTATATCAAAACTAAACTAGGGCATTTTGATCAGAGAGGTCATTATGAAATGATCGAAAAAGCAGGGCTATACTGGCATTTTGTGGATCTGGTATGGGTATTTGTATTCCTTTGCTTTTATCTTGTATAATCAACAAACAATAAAATTGAGCATTTAAAAAAATAGAATTTATATGAGCGAACATACTCCAATATCACCTGAAATTACTTTTGTTCCTGCACATGCTGAGGATACAAAAAAAATATGGAGAACCTTTTGGTTACTATCAGTTTTAACGATCATCGAATTAACGATCGGGTTAACTATTTATAATATTCACAAAGAACCGGTACCAAACGCTACACTTGTGTTAGCATTTAAAGGCATGGTTTGTATTTTAACTTTAGCAAAAGCTTATTATATCGTTTCTGTATTCATGCACTTAGGTGAAGAAGTAAGAAACCTGATCATGACGATCGTTGTTCCGCTTTGCTTATTTGTTTGGTTCATTACGGCTTTCTTAGTGGATGGTAATAGCTGGAAAGAATTACGTAACCGCTATAACAGACCGGCTGATGCTCCTACAGAGCAAGTTGCACCAGTAAAAGAATAATTGATAATTAACTACTTTATATGCCAAAACCATTGCACCTTTGCAGTGGTTTTTTCGTTAAGAACTAGCCGAAAAGAAGATGAATAAAAATGCGATTTTAGGAATATTACTGGCAATCGTTATGCCTTTTACAGGCTACTATCTCGTAAAGTATTATAGCGAGAGAGATACACAAATGCCTCCCCGATACTTTTATGATAGCGTAACTGTAAGACAAGACAATGGCAAAACGGTCACCGATACGATCTGGCACCAGGCAAAAAACATAACACTGATCAACCAATTGGGAAAAACGGTTACACTGGATTCTTTGAAAGGAAAAATACTGGTGGTTGATTTCTTTTTTACACGTTGTCCCGCTGTTTGTCCGGGTCTTGCCAGATCAATGGCTCGTTTACAGAAATCGTTTCCTAATGCGAATGATAGCATTGTTCAGTTCCTATCTATTAGCATCGACCCTGATCATGATTCGGTAGCGCAGTTAAGAAAATTTGCTGACAGGTATACGTCGAACCAGGATAGCTGGTGGTTCTTAACCGGCAACAGAAAGGACATTTATGATTTTGGATTGCGTGAATTAAAAGCAAGCGTAGCTGATACCGATATTGATACCGCGTTTATACATACAGAAGATTTCTTTTTATTAGATAGAGACAGGGTTGTAAGAGGATGGTACAATGGGTTTGATACTTTAGAACAGGCCAAACTTGTTAGAGATATTCCTTTACTAATGTTAGAAAAAGACAAAAAAAGAACCTTCGGTGATTTTTTGAATGAATTATTTGAAAGAAGTTAAAATAAAAAATAGACTATAGCATTATGTTACCAGAACCTTCGTTACAGAAAAATGATAAGCAAGCGAAACTATTAATATGGATCGTTTCAATTGTAGTGTTTGCAGCCGTAGCTTTTTTAAGTGAATTTAAATTACCCTTGAACCTTGGATTTAATGTGCACATATTCGCACTGGTAAATGCCATTATCAATTCAACGGTAGCTATATTATTGATCGCAGGATTGATTACAGCCAAACAAAAAAAATATGAATTGCATAAAAAAATAATGTTGACAGCAATTGTGCTATCCGTATTATTTCTTGTTTCCTATATCTGTCATCATTTATTTGCCGGCGAAACAAAATTCGGAGACCTGAATCATGATGGTATTTTAAGTCCGGATGAAAAAGTGGCGGCGGGTAATGCGCGTATATTTTATTATATTGTTCTTGCTACCCACATTCCAATGGCGGCTGTTATTTTGCCATTCGTTTTATTCACCGCTTATCGTGCTTTAACAGGCGAATACGAAGAACATAAAAAACTGGTAAGAATAACCTGGCCACTTTGGTTCTATGTAGCCATTACAGGTGTTATTGTTTATGTAATGATCAGCCCTTATTATAATTAACAAACCCTATCCTTATGATAATAGATGAAACTCCAGCCACACATATAAAAGCATTAAACATAATGCACAAAGCTTTTGCAGCCGGACAAATATTATTCGCTGCAATGGCTTTTTATCTTGTATATACTAATCTGTTTGTACCACATCAGAAACAATTAGAAAAACCTTTACAATTAATTTCAGTCTTACTTTCTGTTGGTGGGTTTATTATCGGCAACCTGATCTTTAAAAATCGTATCAGTTCTGTGATAGGAACAAATGAAACTGTTTCAAAGAAATTATATACTTACCGTGTCGCCTGTATTATTCAGTGGGCGTTGATAGAACTGTCCTCTCTTTTTAGTATCAGCGGATTTATGTTGACGGGTGATTATTCCTTCTTATTCTTGGCCGGCGCATTGATATTAACTTTTATAATGCTATCCCCGGCAAAAGATAAGGTCGCATCTCAGTTGCAATTAACTGATAAAGAAGCTGCAGAGTTATAGTCAGGCTTTTTCTATTATAATTTTCAGGCCACTTAAATAGGTAATTAATACCGGTAGCTTATCCCCTATTTTTATATTCGTTGTACTTTCATCTACAGGAAGTTTTGCCTGAATTTTATTACTGATAATATCTACGTAAATACCATGTGGACTCACATTATAAACGGTAGCCGTGACAACCGTCTTCTTTTTGAAGTGATCCATCGCCTTTAAAAAATCAGGAATGTATTCACTTCTAAACATCGATGCGGTATGTTTTCCGGTTTTCTTTAAATTATCTAATTTAAAAAATACCGGTTCATTTACTTTTATTGTTTGTGGTTTTATTTCCCAGGGGGATAAAATAAGTGGGAACAAAATATAACTGCTGGTCTCTTTTACAAAATAATTATCTTCTACTTTTTTAAGGTAGCCAACTAACCTGTTTTCGATATTTGCTTTATTAATAATATTATCCAGTTCATTATTGAAAAGAAATTGCATACAATCCGCAATTTGTTTATCACCCCTGGCAGATAAAGCAACAATAAAACTCACTTCGTCACCTATATTATAATGATGAACCTTTTGGATGATCCTTAATTCTTTTAATCTAAGTTGTTCTTTTTCTGAAATATTACCGTTGATGGTTTTTGTTTTGCCATTTTGTACATACTCAATAGTAGCATATTGCTTCTCGTGGTGTATAAAAGTTATTTTCCCCTGAACTGTTTCCATTGTTAGACTTATTGTTAATTGTTATTCGTGTTACAAGGTAAGCTCTTGTGCAGGATCCCAGAATATTTTTTCAAAATCAACGATCGTATTATCTTTTACTTTGATCTTTTCTTTCACTAATAATTCCTCCATCATAGTTGGTGTAGGAAAATGGTGCCTGCCTGTAAGCATACCGTTTCTATTTACCACCCGATGTGCCGGCACTTTTGGTTTGGCTATATGCGCCGAATTCATCGCCCAGCCAACCATCCTTGCAGATAATTTAGTGCCGATATAATTAGCAACAGCGCCATAAGAAGTGGCCCTTCCTTTTGGGATTTGTCTTACCACATCAAACACATCCTGAAAAAAAGAATACGCTTTGGCTTCACCCTTGATGCGAGGCTTTTCTTCCTTAGGATTTGCTTTCTTGCTTTTTGTTATTTTTTTAACTTCTTTTTTCATCTTGCTTTAAAGATAATAATTCGCTTCGTCTTGGCTCCGGAACATTTATAAAATCATACGGACAATGTTTACACCCATTACCACAACAAAAGCCTTTACTTAAATGATATTTTTGGGTGAAGACAAACAGGCCATCTTCATTGTAATAAAAATCTTCTCCTTCTATGAGTGGTTTATTCAAGTTCTGTCAGTTTTAATTCCTCTTGCAATTGTTCGTCAATATCAACAATAGTCGTAGGTAATTTAAATTGCAGGTAAAATATTTTATTGCTCTGTGCAATATCCAATCCTTCGTAATGTGTTTTTATTTTTAATTCGGCTTTATCGCTTTTGTTATATACATCATCACAATCATCGAGTTTTGTTAAGCCGTATAATTCAATTACCCTTTTGGTAAAAGCGTATAATTTGGGAGAATCTGTCTTCAAATGAATAATGCCATCGGGTTTAAGTAATTGCAGATACAATCTCAGAAAACGGGGATGTGTCAATCGTTTTTTTGCATGCGATGTACGTAACTGAGGATCAGGAAAAGTGATCCATATCTCATCTACTTCTTCTTTATCAAAATATAGCGGCAACATTTCAATCTGTGTACGAAGAAAAGCACCGTTGGTTAAATTTTCATCCAGGCATTTTTTTGCGCCGATATAGATCCTGTTCCCTTTTATATCAACCCCTAAAAAATTTTTATCCCTGTATAATCTTGACAGTCCAACTGTATATTCTCCCCTGCCACAAGCCAGCTCTAAAACCAATGGATTGTCATTCTTAAAAAAACTGCTCCATTTGCCTTGCATACCTTCCGGTTTCTCCAATACATTCGCAAATGTTTTTATCTCCGCAAAACGTTTTAATTTCTTTTGTCCCATTGAGCGCAAAGATACTTAAAGCCGCAGGTAGATGAAAATGAGTTGGCTAATTTTTTGCAATTGTAAATGGCTGCGGACCAATTATTTTGGGTAATCTTGCAGTGTAGCGAATATTTATTATGCAGCGTAAAATAATCTATTTAATTAATCCCATTTCGGGCAGCAAAGGCAAAGCGTTTCTGCTGAAAATGATCGAAGAAAAAACCAGGGCGGCAAATATCCTTTTCCAAATATTGCCCACCAATATAGAAGCTAACTATGATTTTCTGAAAGAGAAGATCAATACTGAGCAAATCACCGATATAGTTATTTGTGGCGGAGATGGAACCGTAAACCAGGTCGTGAATGCTTTGATCAATACTAGTGTAAATATTGGCATTGTGCCCATGGGTTCGGGAAATGGTTTGGCATTTGCTGCCAAGATCCCGAGAGGGGCAACCAAAGCATTGGATATTATTTTTGCGGGAAAGTCTGCCTTTATTGATTCTCTTTTAATCAATGGCAGGTTTAGCTGTATGTTATCCGGACTTGGTTTTGATGCACAGGTGGCACATGATTTTGCCAAACAATCGAAAAGAGGATTGCTGACCTATATGCAACAAAGCTGGAAGAATTTCATAAAAGCAACTCCGCATCATTTTGAAATAGCCACCCCTGACACCCAATTTACTGTAGAAGCCTATTTTATCAGTATTGCCAATGGCAACCAGTTCGGCAATAATTTTACGATAGCGCCAAAAGCGAGCCTGAATGATGGTTTGCTGGATATCGTAGTAGTAAAAAAAATGAGCAAGCTCAAAATGGTCTCTGCATTGATCAAGCATATTTTTGATGGAAAAATAGATTATTACAAAAACAACAATTTCCACAAAAAAGACATCTTATACTTTCAAACGGATAGGCTAACTATCGGCAACCCCTCACATGCGCCTTTGCATATTGACGGCGATCCGGCGGTTAGTTCCGGGCTTTTAACCATCGAGGTTGTGCCTAATGCCTTCAGGCTTTTGCAGCCATAATATTAGATTGGAACTTGTAGGTTGTTTCAATATAATTGTTAACTTTGAAACAGACGGCCTCAGCTGCCCAATGGTATGCCGATGACGTGATTGCGACGCAACGATGCTGCTATGAAAAACAAAAACCGGTATCAAAAAAATAAAATGCTTAACGAATAAAATGCTTTTACTACTTGCTGTTTCTCATAATTTTATCATCCATACATAAGTAATTTATAACCTAAATATATACTCACATGCGTACTGTTACAGATATCTTAGAGAGTAAATCTCCTGCGTTTAATACGATCAGTCCTAATGCAAAAGTGATCGAAGCTTTGCAAATGATGAACTCGGTTAATCTTAGTTATTTGATCGTTATGAAGGACAATAATTTTAGCGGTATTTTTTCTGAAAGAGATTATAGCAGAAATGTAATTTTAAAAGGTTTGCATAGCGATAGCTGCCCTGTTAGCGAAGTAATGAGCACTTCATTACCGGTAGTTGATCTTCATGAAAGCGTTGAAAAATGCATGCAATTATTAAACAGTCATAAAACCCGTTACCTGCTTGCATTTGATAACAAAGCATTCAGAGGCGTTATTACCATTAATGATGTGTTGAGAGAAGCGATCGCTAACAAAGAATCAATATTCGACGAAGTAGCGATGAGAGAAGCTGCAGAAATGCAGGACCACGTTTTTTAATAATATTCTACAACATATTTCGACGGCTGATAAATAAAATTATTTTTGTTTATCAGCCGTTGTTCTTTATTGAACATCGTTGCGTTGGTATATGTGCAGTCAGGGTACAAGGCTATCGTACTAAGGTGTTATAGCTGCAAGAAATATAATAATAAAAGGTACAATTATTGAAAGGACTGTATAGGGTAAAAAAAGTTTACCGTTAGAAAATTTATACTTAGCAATAAGAATTTCATACCTATTCTTTCTAAAAATTAGAAAATAGTTGATAATAAGATGCCATGCTATAAAACACAAAAAGAAATCAATCTGCGAATTTATTTTTGGATTTTGAAAAAAATGAATGTGCAAGGTAAAAAATTCATGCCCAGAAAGCCTTTGAAGAATAGTTATAATTGTTAGTAGGTTAGCAAAAATAGCCAATGTCATAAATAACATTGTGTAAAATTTCCACAACATTTTATTGTTGGGGACAGAACGCATTATAATAATTCCATCCACCCATGTTTCATAGTACCAATCTAATATCATTATCAGTAGTTTTTAATTTCTAAAACTAATCCTTAAATCTATTTCAACAACTTCAATAATTTTTGAAGCATTGCCTGGTTAGGCAATGTATTAAAAGACGCGATCACATCCTGCTTTTCAGCAGCGGTTAAATGAAAATTCAATGCTGCACTCATATCTTCATTGCCTGGCAGATAGGTAAACGTGATACGGTGAATATTATTGGTTGTTGAATCTTTTAAATAACTATACTGATCCGTTTGTGTATAATCCTGAAATTTATACCAGTTGTGTTGCAGGATAGTACCGGGTTTAGTAATGATATCGGTAATCGAACCATTTTCTAAAGGGCTTTGCCAACCATCTTTTATGCGATCACGGATTTGAAGAATGATAACGCCACCTGTATTTTGCTTTATCCAGTCATTGAAGTTTTCAATAAAGCGTAAGGTTGTTTCTTGTCCGAAATTATCTCTTAATCCCGCATCCATCACATCTACAATTGGTTCTGTAGGCAACCACACATTGGGTAATATGTAAGGAAAGGTTGCATTCATTCTCAAGGCAGTTAATACCCTCACATTCATCGGATCTTGCTTCGCGAACATAGCGGCAAAATCAATCCCGTCAGGCATAATATTGTTATCGTTTGCAAATGCAGCGGGTTTCATCATAAAACTGAGCGGCTGTGTACCGATCAATAATTTACGCCCGTCTGTTGTAACCACAGAATTATAAATGATCATAGGGATGGTTGCTGATTTTTCATCCGTTACATAATCCTTTATTTGCGTATTTAAAATACCATCGGTATTATCCTTTAGTTTTTCTTCAAAAGCATATCCCCTGTCTTTAATATACCTGTAATTGCCGACAGAGAATTTTTGTGCCGGTGAAAAAATATCCCTGTCGATCATTGAAGAGAAAATAGGATTCAACAGATCTTGTGTAATATTATTGGTGTAGTGTTTATCGGCAAGATCAATATCCTGGCCTTTTCTTTTTAACCGATACAGCTCTCTGTAATAAGTAGCGGCTAACATGCCACCGCTTGCCCCACTGATCAAAAAAGTATGCTGCATTAATCCGCCATTACTAATACTATCCAGTCTTTGCAACGTATTCATAACAAATGTAGCGCTGCGTAAACCTCCGCCGCTAACATTGATAAAGATCATGACCGGCTTATCTGTTGTTTGTTTTTTCTTCCAATTGTTCAATACCTGCAACATATTGGCTTTATCAGAATCTATTTTAGCAGGCGTACATAAACTTTCTAATTCATCCTGGTTATAAACTGGTCGTTCGGTTATATTGTTGTAGTTAAGTCCGTATACTTTATTGCGCGGATCAATAATGTTAGCGCTGTATAATATATTTAAAATAGCTACCAGGCAGATGACAAATAAAACTGCCCAGCTCTTCAAAAAATAACTTAATGCGCCGATCACCGAAAGCATCACCGCAAAAAATATAATCACACTGGCTGCTGCAGGTATCTGAAAAAAACGAAAATCAAGAAAAAATCCGATCGTTATCAAAAAAACAAAGGCTAACATAATACCTACCATTCCTGCAAAATGATGGCGCTTAAAGATCCTATCTAAAAAATCCTGATTGTAATGTGAGACAACTCTTGCTCTTCTTAATTTAAACCGCGTGCTTAAATAATACCCAACCTTTAAACCAAATCCATCAGGCTGTTGGTTTTTTGTTGGATCAAATTGTGCTTTAAAAGCTTCTGCATTTTCAACAACCGGTGTTATTTCTCTGAGTATCCTTCTATCTGCACCAAAGAAATAACTCAAGGAAAAGGCAATGTGTAAAGTAAGTCCGCCGATAAACCCTCCTACCAATGCCATGATATCGTCTGCATTCATTAATTCTTTGTGGGTGTTAAACCTGAACATCCGCACCAAATAAAATAATAAAAAGGCGATCGGAATGATCGAATTATTGATACAGTATTTTAAAAATGGTTTTGAGGTGGTCGCTAAAAATTTGAATCGTTTGCTGTGCAAAATGAAAGTAGTAATGTTCCAGCTCATAAAGAATACGCCCATGGCAACACCAATGATAGCCGCACTTAATGCATTTACATTACCAAGGTATTCAGGAACAAAGAATAAGGCATCAGCTCCGAAGCTTTGCATAAAGCCGCTGTTGATGGTGCTTGCCAATAATAACCAGAATATCAATATTACCTGATATTTACGGAAGTGTAAAATCAGCAATTGTATAGGAAAAGAATGATAGATGTCAGTTAGCAACCGGCGCATTATAGAAAGCGTTTCCTAAATGTACTAAAAAAAGAGACACTAAATATTTTGTACGGTACTTTTATTTAAGCAGTTAGCTTAAACAGCAGCAATAGTTTTTTGTGATCGCATTTGTAGTAAAATGGAAATGGTTTGCGTAATAGCAAAGCTAGCCAGCAACAAATGTATTGGCTGTACTACAGCAGGCATATCGGCATAAAATAATATAATGCCCGTTATCATACTTAGTAATATGATAACATTTAAAACGAATACTTTATTGCGTATGGCGGGAATATTTTTACAATACCAACCCATAAACAGTGCACCTAATAATACGATCCATGAAAAGCTACGGTGTATTAAAAAACCAATAGGTTTATCTGCCAGCCATTCGCCTCTGTCACCATAATGGAATGCTTTTGAAACATCATCCACATACATTCTTACGCGAGTACCCAATACAACCTGTATCAATAAAATGATCAGGAAAGCGTAGAATAGTTTTTTTACATTTTCATCCACTTCAATAGAGAGTAATTTTGATTGAAAAGATAGTAGCACTGCCAGTTGAATTTCCAATAATATGATCGCTAATAACAAATGCACCGAGATGCTCGCATTCGCTAAATTTAATTTTACAACAAGGGCTCCGAAAAGTCCGGTTATGATAACAACTGCTAAATAAGCAAGTGATAATTTGTATGCTTTAGATAAAATATCTCTTTTGAAAAACAGCAAAGCAACCTGTATGATCGCGAACCAGCCAAGCAAAGCGCCGGATAAGCGGTTGATGTATTCTATCCAGGTATGAAATGCGTTGAATGTATGGTCTATATCCTGCTTGCGTAAATACTTTTCGAAATCAGGTGGTAATTGAGATGCGTTGGTTGGCGGAATCCAGCTGCCGAAACAAGTTGGCCAATCCGGGCAGCCCATCCCGCTATGCGTTGTGCGTACAATACCTCCGGCAATGATTACTAAAAAAGTAAGAATAAAGGTTGTTATTATCCAGTTTCTGATCAGGCGCATAAGTTGCCGCAAAGTTAGGGAACAGTCAATAAGAAATAAGAAACAAAAAATAAGGAATAAGAAATGAAGTACCCTAAATTATTAAAGGACTGTGCTTAAATAATTATTAATTATCAATTATTAATTATTAATTTTCCTGAAATGTTATCTCCTTTTTTATATAAAAGATCAATCGAAGCCGGCCTGGATGAAGCGGGAAGAGGTTGTTATGCAGGTCCTGTTTTTGCAGCAGCTGTTATCTTGCCAAAAGATTTTCATCATCCTTTATTGAACGATAGCAAACAGGTTAAAGAAAAGGACCGGGATATTTTACGACCAATTATTGAAAAAGAAAGTATCGATTTTGCAGTTGCCAGTGTTGACAATAATGAAATAGATATCATCAATATTTTGCAGGCATCTTTCAAAGCAATGCACCTTAGCCTGGATAATTTATCGGTAATGCCGAAATATTTATTGGTAGATGGTAATCGTTTTAAACAATACAAAGATATCAAACACAAATGCATTATTGAAGGCGATGGTAAATATGCCTCTATTGCTGCGGCAAGTATTTTGGCGAAAACTTACCGGGATGAATATATGCAGCAATTGCACAATGAATTTCCTCATTTTGGCTGGAACCAGAATAAAGGTTACGGCACAGCCATCCATCGTAAAGCGATAGAAGAACATGGTTTATGTAAATACCATCGTAAAAGTTTCAATATTCGATCGATCAATACAGAAGAAGTTTTGATCGATGATCTGCTGGTAACAGTTTACTCCTAAGCCTGCCACTGGCCAGCTCCTTGTCTTGTAATCGTCCATTCATCCGTAGTGCAATCAACAATTGTAGAAGGTACAATTCCTCCAATACCACCATCAATCACAATATCAACGAGGTGCTCAAATTTTTCAAATATAATTTCGGGATCTGTATATTCTTCTGTCATTTCTCCAGGCAGTGAGGCACTCAAAATAGGATTATTCAATTCTAATAGAATTTGATGACAGATAATATTATCGGGCACGCGCAAACCAATTGTTGCTTTTTTACTTTGCAAAATTTTAGGCACTTGCTTACTGCTGGGCAAAATAAAAGTATAAGGCCCGGGCAGGTAATTTTTAAGCATTCGATACAATGGTGTATCAATACTTTTAGTATAATCGCTCAAGTGGCTAAGATCGCTGCAAATAAAAGAAAGCTGTGCTTTTTGTGGATCTACATTTTTTATTTTGCAAATTCTTTCAACAGCTTTTTGCTGGCCAATATCACAGCCCAAACCATAAATGGTATCGGTAGGATACACAATGATACCGCCATCTTTAAGGCATTCTACTATTTGTTTGATCAATCTTGGCTGTGGGTTTACCGGGTGCAACTTTAAAAGCATAAAATTGATTTTTAGGATTAAATTTTTGATAGGTTACTACTAAAACACTGTGCAAACCATTACTTTTGCGTTTCTCTTACAAATTTATAAAATAAAAACTTGATATGTCAGTAATTACCGTTGGAACCATGGCTTTTGATACCATTGAAACCCCATTTGGAAAAGCAGAAAAAATAGTTGGTGGATCAGCTACTTATGTAGCTTATGCCGCAGGCAATTTTGTAACTCCTATTCAGCAAATATCAATTGTTGGATACGATTTTCCGAAGGCAGAAATGGAAGAATTAAAGAAACGTGGTGTTCAACTGGAAGGCGTGGAGATCGTTGCTGATAAAAAATCTTTTTTCTGGAGCGGCAAATATCATTTGGATATGAACACACGTGATACATTGATCACTGACCTTAATGTACTGGCTGATTTTAATCCAATTGTTCCGAATAGCTACCAGGGCGCTGAGTTTTTAATGTTAGGCAACTTATCTCCAAACATTCAACTGAGTGTGATCAATCAATTAAAAACAAGGCCGAAACTGATCGTAATGGATACCATGAATTTCTGGATGGATATTGCTTTGGATGATCTAAAGGCTGTACTGAAAAAAGTAGATGTTTTATTAGTGAATGATGCAGAAGCAAGGCAATTGAGCGGAGAAAATTCTTTGGTAAAAGCGGCTAAAGTCATCCAGGCAATGGGACCTAAATTCTTAATTATTAAGAAAGGCGAACATGGCGCTTTGTTATTCCACAACAACCAGGTATTCTGCGCACCTGCGTTACCGTTAGAAGAAGTATTTGATCCAACAGGAGCCGGAGATACTTTCGCGGGAGGGTTTATCGGCCACCTGGCAAAAACAAAAGACATCAGTTTTGAAAATATGAAAACCGCGATCATCGTAGGATCAGCCATGGCAAGCTTTTGCGTGGAGAAATTTGGTGCAGGCCGCATCAAAGAGATCACGAAAGCAGATATCAAAAGCCGCCTGGAAGAGTTTGTTGAATTAGCAAATTTCGAGATCGACCTAGCTTATTAAGAGTCAATCGTACAGCCATTTACGTTATACACAGGTGTGTGAAACTAATGCTCGTTATTCGGTAACGTATTTATTAGTTTCACGCGAAAGTTGCATAAAAGATTCATGGCGTCAACGAAAAAATCCTTAAAAGGATTTGTAATCGCGTATTTTTTGATTTCCGTAATGAATTTTTCCACTACAGCTCAAGCTAGAATAGCTATAGTGGGAGGTGTCAACGAGTCGACCGTATCACAGACTAGTAATGAGCCGAATTTTAGCAGCATTAAAAAGGAATATTCCCCCAGAGTGGGTTTCCATATCGGCTTCCTTGCCGATTTTCCTTTATCTCCAAAATCAAAATTTTATTTTCAGCCAGGCATCCAGTTCTTTAACAAGGGACGAAAATTTGCTCAGACCACAAAAAATGGTACGGGTGATACCGCAGTATATCAAACCAATGCCATTCAGTATATTAATTATATTGATATCCCGCTAAATCTTGTTTACAAATTTCAGTTGGCAAAAAAAATAGCATTGATCGTTGGCCTGGGCCCTTATCTTTCTTTTTTCTATAATGGCAAAACGAATTCTACAACACTTGGCCCCAATAACTATTATTCTTCTACCGGCACTATCAGCAATTTACCCAATGGCAACGGGCCAGGGCAATATGCAACTTTTGATTATGGTGTAAATGCGCTGGCAGGCATAGATCTTGGTGGTTCATTCATTACAGCCAATTTTAGCAGGGGTTTACAAAATGCTTATAAAGATTCTACTTATTCCGGTACATTCAATAACCAGGTGTTCAGTGTAACACTTGGTGTTTATCTTGGTGAACGAAAGAAAAAGAAAACAGATCAAATTGATACTACGGCAGATGAAGATTGCGATGGCATTCTAGATAAGGTAGATTTTTGTCCTACTGTACCAGGAGTAAAAAAATACAATGGCTGTCCTGTGCCTGATACCGATTGCGATAGTATCAATGATGATGATGATAAATGTCCTACTATTTTTGGGTTAAAAAGATATGCGGGTTGTCCGATCCCTGATACCGACAGCGATGGCGTTAATGATGAAGAAGATAAATGTCCCACTGTATTTGGCTTGCCGCAATACCAGGGCTGTCCTGTTGATGAATCAATAGCCGCCGATACAATGCGAGGCGATACAATGGTTTACATTATTTATTATGACCCGAACAAGATCAGGATAAATGTCAAAGGCATTGATAAGTTAAGTAGAATACAAAGGCTTCTAAAAACAGATTCTACGCTTAATCTTAAAATATCCGGGCACAGCGACAAAAACAGCACGGCAAAAATTGCTCAAAAACAATCTGCAAACCGCGCTATCATCGTAAGAAATTATTTAAAGAATAATGATGTTCCTGCAAGCAGGATGAGGATTTATTATTGGGGTGCTACAAAAGCAATTGTGCCTCGCAGCAACAGATTAGAGCAATGGAAAAACAGGAGGGTCGAAATAGCTGTTTACCAAAAACCACCAAAGGCAATACCGATACTCGCTGCAAATAATACAGGAAACAAAACAGCACTCAAACATAAAAAGAAAAAGCCTGTTAATGAAAATAACGACCAGGGCATCGTCAATAACAATTCGGCCGATATAAATAGCCCTGCAGTAATTGCTCATGGTAAAAAGAAGCATGTTCTTATTCTAATCAATAATTCTGTCGATACCACAACGGTTACAAATAGTAGTAATACAGATACAGTCAATAGTGGCAAGCTAAGGATCAGGGTCAAGGGCAAAGACAGTTTTGCAGCTCCGAATGATCAAGACATAAATAGTAATAATCAATCCAACAATACCGCGGCAGCGATAGCCAATAGTGATAGTCTAACAATTCATGTCAAAAACAGGAACGGTTTAACAACACCGAATAATCCCCGGATCAATGGTAAGGCTACTTCTGCTGACACAACAGGTAATAAGAAGCCATATGTATATAAAAATGTTGTTGTAAAAAATTACGATCAGCTTTCAGGTGATACAACTACTGCAGGTATAGATACTGGCAATATTAGTAATATGTCCGCCGTAACTAATATTGCTCCTGCCAACACTATTGATACACCAAACAGTAAAATTAACCCGGTTAAAAATACGGTTCAAACAACCACTGATAATTCAGACAGAAATATTACCGATAATACTGTTACAGGTGCATCGAAAGATAAAAACAATACCTCTACTGATAATACAGATAACCATAGTACTCTAAAAAGATCGCCAATAACATCAAACAATACTGTTAACACGAATAATGCAGATGATGTAGCAAACGGAACTAAGTTACCCATTAAAGTAAAAAACAAAAATACTTTCACTGTAAAAAATAATTCGCGTGTAAATAACAATGATAATGGAGTGAACGATGCGAATATTAGTTCCACTACTTCGAAAAGCAATACTTCAACTACAGTCAAAACCACTCACATTACAGCTAATGCTACTGAAAATAATAGTACAGCGGGGAATGATATTATAAATAACAAAAATACTCCGACAGTAAAAAATGATCGATCCGTAAATAATGCTGCAAATGATGAGCAGGCAGCCATTGATTCTGCCACAAAAGATGTAGATATGGGACAAACCATTTCACATAAACCTTCTGCGCAAATCGATGACACTGATAAGGTACTGGATTGTTACACCATTTATTTTGATCCGAACGATGTTACATTAAACAGTGCTTCATTCGATATCCTCGATCATGTCCGCGAGATATTAAGACTTGATAGTTCTTTATACATTGGCATCTCGGGTTATAGCGAAAGGATTGGATCGGAAACATCCGCACAAAAAATATCGAAGGAACGTGCTTTTCTCGCCCGGGATTATATGAACAGTTATGGTGTTACTTTAGACAGGATGAGGGTTTCTTATTGGGGATCAAAAATTCCGGTAGCAGATGACAACGACCCTTATCAACAGTGGGAAAATAGAAGAGTGGAAATATGTATTTATGTATATCCCAAATAAGCATTTTTAAAATATAAGCTTTAGCATACCATTAATATTATTATACGCAAACATTGGCGTATTTTGTTATTCATAAACATTGAAATAACATACTGATGAAAGGCCTTTTTTTAAAATTATCCTTCTTTCTTATCCTTGTAATTACCACGCAAAGTATTTTTGCGCAACGCTTAGATTCTTTATTAAATAAATTAGACTCTGCTTATCCGCAGGAAAAAATATACCTGCATTTCGACCGGCCCTATTATAATCCTGGAGAAACGATCTGGTTCAAAGCTTATCTTACTTCAGGCAACTTGCCATCTTTAATAAGTAAAAATATTTACGCAGAATTAATAGATACAAAAGGAAAAATATTACAAAGAAAAGTAATGCCCGTTATAGAAGCAGGCGCTTCTTCTAGTTTTGATCTTCCGGATACTTTAAGCAACACATTATTATACGTTCGTGCTTACACCGCATGGATGTTGAATTTTGATTCGTCTTTATTATATGTTAAGCCTATTCGAATCATTAACTCATCTCATGTTGTTAAAAAACCAATGATCATTTCATCTTATAGTCTACATTTTTTTCCTGAAGGAGGAGATTTGATCCTGAGCGTTAATTCCCGCGTGGCATTTAAAGCAAATGATCAAGATGGGACACCTTTTACTGTAACCGGAAACATATTAAACGATAAAGGAAATAAGATAGCTTCTTTTTCGTCTATGCATGATGGCATGGGTTACTTTTCTTTTACACCACAGCGGGGCGTAGCTTATAAAGCAGTATGGAAAGATAAAAAAGGATTGCCGCATGAAACACCTTTGCCAGATGCAAAAACAGAAGGTGTTGGTTTATCTGTAAATAATTCTACAAGTTCTATTTCATTTACATTAACCAGGCCGGATAGCGCTAGTTCTGATTTTACTTCTTATTATGTAGTAGCCCAAATGCAACAACAATTATTATACAGTGCGATAGTAAATATGAGTAGAAAAACTACTGTCACTGCATCTATACCTACTGATAGTCTACCTGATGGTGTTGTTCAGTTAACAGTTTTTAATGCTGCGCAGCTACCAGTTGCTGAAAGGATCGTTTTTATCAATCATGCTAATTATTATTTTATTACTGATCTGCATGCAATAGAAAAAAATATTACGAAACGCGGGCACAATACTTTACAGGTAGATGTAGGCGGAAGCCTTATCAGCAATCTTTCTATCGCTGTTACTGATGAAAGTTTAAATCCTCAGCAGCCCGAAAGAGAAGAAAATATTTTTTCGAATCTATTACTTACCAGTGATATCAAAGGCTCCGTATACAACCCTGACTATTATTTTTCCAGCGATGAAGATTCTATTAAACAACAATTAGATCTTGTAATGATGACCAATGGCTGGAGAAGATTTAAATGGGAAGATCTATTAGCAAATAAGTGGCCGCAGATAAATTATTTACCCGAGCATTATCTTTCTATCAAAGGGGAAGTATACGGCTTAACAAAAAATCTATTGGCAGGACAAGAATTGACGGGCATTTTAAAAGCCAAGGGAAGTGGATCAAAAATATTATCCCTTCCTATTAATAAAGATGGAACGTTTAAAGCAGATGGCGTTTCTTTTTTCGATACAGCGCACTTGTTCTATCAATTCAATAATGACAAGGATAAAAAGCTGACTTCTATTGCAAGTATTTTATTTGATAAGAGTTATGTACAACCACCGGCAGTTTTTTCTTTTTCATCGAACACAGTTTTAGAACCGGACAGCAGTACTGCAAGGAAAAATAAAATAAAAACTAATTTACTGCGACAAGATTTTTTTGCCGGAACAGTAAAGACATTAAAAGAGGTAACAGTAACTACAAGGCAAAAAACAATTCAAGAGAAAATGGATGATGAATATACATCCGGCTTTTTCAGTGGCGGTGACGATATCTCTTTTATTAACCAGGATAATGAATTTGCAAAATCAGCACCTGATGTTTTAACTTATTTGCAAGGAAAAGTTGCTGGATTGCAAGTATATCTTATTGATCCGGGTTCGATATCTTGGCGAGGTAGTACTACTAGCCTTTATTTAAATCAAATGGCTGCCGATATCAATGAACTTAAATCAATTTCGATGAATGATGTAGCAATGATAAAAGTTTTTCGGCCTCCTTTCTTAGGTGATTTTGGAGCACCTTCAGTTGGTAGTAGTAATTCCGGAGCCGGAACTATTTCTAGCTCAAGTGGTGGTGCGGGAGGTGCTATTGCAGTGTATACAAAAAATGGTAATGATATCACTTCAACTGCTCAAGGATTAGATTTTGCCTTGATCAATGGATATTCAGCGATAAAAGAATTCTATTCTCCTGATTACTCAGCGAATTCTACTCCACAATTAAATGATTACCGTTCTACACTTTACTGGAATCCTTTTTTAATAATGGATAAGACTACGCGCAGGATAACCATTCCTTTTTATAATAGCGATAACTGCAAAAAGATAAGAGTAGTGATTGAAGGAATTAATGAAATGGGTCAATTAACAAGAGAAGAAAAGGTTTTTGAGTAACTACCATTTTTCGTCTTCAGAAATATCATCATTCTGTTTACTGAATTGTTGCCTGCTTTTCATCTTTTCTACTTGCCTTTCGATGATAAGTTTTGCAATGATATTGCCCGCATTTTCATCTCGCTGTAATTGCAATAAATATTTAAGCTTCGCTTCGCTGACATCAATACGATATAAAAGTGTGACTAATTTTTGAAAATCTTTTTGAATAAGCTGATTAGCATAGATCGTTAAGAGTTCTTCAAGTTCCACCAAAGAAATTTTATCAGGCAATACAATTGCCATATCCTTTCTGATATTTTCTATTAGCTGTTTATCCATACGAATTACACAAATCTTGGTTCAGATACACCTATTCCAAATAATGCAAAGTCATATTTCACGGGATCCTTACTATCTAAAGTACGTAAATAAGTTGTAAGCTCTATGGCCGCCTGCCAATCAATTTGGGTACGTTGTAAGATATTAAAACGTTTGGCAACTTTTGCAACATGCACATCTACCGGGCAAATTAATTGTGCCGGAGAAATGTTTTTCCAGATACCAAAGTCTACGTTCATTTTGTCACTCCGCACCATCCATCTTAAAAACATACAGAGCCTTTTGCAGGTAGATTTTTTATCCGGTGACGCAATATGTTTTCTTGTCCTTGCGGGCACATCTTCCAAAGAAAAAAAGTACTCGTAAAACCCTTTTAGTGCATTTTCCGTTGTCTTGTCCTTTTTACTCATCCATTTCGTAAAGGCAGTTTCTAAAGTTTCGTTTGTTGAATAATGAAATTTTAAAAAATCGATGAAGTATAAAAGATCTGTATCATTAAAAGTCCGGTGCTTGAACCCCAATACTTTTTTTAATTGTGTATCGCTAACATTTAAACAGAAATCATGCGGGGCATTATCCATAAGATTCATTATCTCCCTGCTTTTATTAATAATGGTAGTACGGTTACCCCAGGCAAAAATAGAAGCAAAAAAAGCTGCAATTTCTATATCCTGCTTTTTAGTGAATTGGTGCGGAATGCAAATAGGATCGTTCTTAATAAAAGAAGGCCGATTATATTCATCGACCTTGCTATCTAAAAAATCTTTTAATTTATTTTGATCCATCGGTGATTAA
Organism: Bacteroidota bacterium; assembly: GCA_013288745.1. Classification (GTDB taxonomy): domain Bacteria; phylum Bacteroidota; class Bacteroidia; order Chitinophagales; family Chitinophagaceae; genus Ferruginibacter. The sequence goes on along the minus strand of JABDBG010000005.1, from coordinate 40,221 downwards.
CCAATTGCCTGTTTTAGATCTTCGATCAGGTCATCCGCATCCTCAATACCAACGCTTAGCCTGATCAATCCATCTGTTAAACCATTTTTAATTCTTTCTTCTCTTGGAATAGAAGCGTGTGTCATACTTGCCGGATGATTGATCAAAGATTCTACCCCCCCTAAACTTTCTGCCAGAGAGAATAATTTAGTAGACGATAAAACTTTTACTGCCGCTTCAACACTATCATCTTTTAAAGTAAAGCTCATCATTCCTCCAAAACCCCGCATTTGTACTTTAGCAATATTATAATTTGGATGATCATGAAAACCACACCAATATACTTTATCAATTTTTGGATGTTTGCGTAAAAAGTGGGCAACAACATAGCCGTTCTCATTGTGTTGTTTCATTCTTACATGCAAAGTTTTAATACCGCGCAATACCAAGAAGCAATCCATCGGGCCGGGAACGGCTCCGCAGCTTTTTTGAATAAAATATAATTTTTCTCTAAGCGCATCATCATTCATTACTAAAGCGCCTTGTATCACATCGCTATGTCCGCCTAAATATTTTGTAGCCGAATGCATTACGATATCAGCGCCGAGGTCTAAAGGATTTTGCAAATACGGTGTTGCGAATGTATTATCAACACATAATAAAGCGCCGGCCTTTTTTGAAACAGCCGCCACAGCAGAAATATCCGTAATACTCATTAAGGGATTGGTAGGCGTTTCAATCCAGATCAGTTTTGTTTTCGGTGTTACCGCATTGGCAATATTTTTTACATCTGCCGTATCAACAAAAATAAATTTAACTCCGAACCTCTCGAATACTTTAGTGAATAAACGGTAGGTACCACCATACATATCGCTTCCTGCAATTACTTCATCGCCGCTACTTAATAATTTAATAACTGCATCTGTTGCCGCAACACCACTGCTAAAAGCCAATCCGTGTTTTCCATTTTCAATCACCGCAAATGCTTCTTCCAAAGCTTTACGTGTTGGATTTTGACTACGGGCATATTCGTATCCTTTATTAACGCCGGGGGCAGATTGAACATAGGTAGATGTTTGATAAATAGGTGTCATGATCGCTCCTGTACTTGGATCCGGTTCTGCACCGGCATGAATGATCTTAGTGGCTAACTTCATAGAAAAAAATTGAGAATGCAAAGATGCAATTTTTAAAGCAGTTGTGCAGCAATTAAATACCGCCAATCAAAATTATCGGTATCGTACGCTGGTAAAGGAAGAATTTTTTTATTTAAAAGGTTTTGCTGTAATAATCCTTTATCGACCAGTTTTCTTTTCGATTCGTGAATATATTCCTGCAGCTTGGGGTCGCTCATCCATTTTTGTTGAGGTGATTCATACCCAACCTTATCTTTCCGCCAAACGATCTCGTCGGGCAATTTTTTGTTCATTGCTTGTCTTAATATCCATTTTGTCCAACCATCACGTATCTTAAAATTTGCAGGTAGTGAAAAAACAAATTCCACTAATCTATGATTTAAAAATGGAAGCCTCACTTCTGTTCCGTGTGCCATTGAGTTTCTATCCGCGAAGCGTAACAATTCTTCCAGCCCCAATTCCATTGTATTGAAATAAAGGATATCGCTTAATTTATTAATGCTCGATTTTCTAATGCCTTCCCATTCTCTGCCATGCAAGGCAGCAACAAAATCAGGATTGATATCTTTACTTTTAATGATCTTATTATATTCTTTTCTTTCTAAAAAAACAGCGGTATGCGGATAGAAGTAGGCCGCCATATAATTTTTCATGCCCCAATCGACAGAGATATTTTTATCTGCTATGGATCTTCTTTCGCGATGTATCTGGCCAAATTTTCCGCGAGTAGCTAATTGCTGCAGGTACCAATGATAATATTTATGATAGCCTGCGAGCGTTTCATCAGCACCTTGCCCATCTAATAATACTTTTATATTGTTTTGTTTTGCCAGCTCAAATACTTTGTACTGAATGTAAATGCTTGAGGATGAAAATGGTTCTTCCTGGTGATAACAAACTTTTTCCAGGTCATTGATGAGATCATCAATTGTTGGTTCGATCTTGAAATTATCTGTTTTAAATTTGTCAACTATGGTTTGAATGAACGGCGATTCATCTTTTTCAAAACCGGGAAAAACAGCAGAGAAAGTTTTAGTGACCTTAGTGTCTCCTTTTAAATAATTTATTAAGGATAAAATAGAGGAACTGTCTAAGCCACCGCTTAAGCTTGTGCCAAAATCAACATCACTACGCAATCTTCTTTTAACTGAATTTGTTAGCAGGGAAGTTAATTTTTCGACCGCTTCTGTTTCTGTGATAGAAATATTTTTTGCCGCATCAATATCCCAATAGCGTTTTATAACAATTTTTCGTGTAGACTTTGATAACAGTAAATAATGAGCGGCGGGAAGTGAACGAATATCTTCAAAAAAAGTTTGTGCCTTATCGGCAGGGTTTTGAAGATGCCCGATAGTGACATAATTCAATAACATTTTATCATCAATATTTTTCGGAACGCCTACAGCCCACAGCGCTTTCATTTCACTGGCAAAAATAAAATGGGCATCATCCGCATAATAATAAAAGGGTTTTTCACCAAAACGATCGCGCGCAGCAAATAATGTTTGTTCTTTTTCATCCCAGATAGCAAAAGAGAACATCCCATCAAAATGCTCCATACATTTTTCTTTCCAATGGTCATACGCAGCTAGGATCACTTCAATATCAGACCTTGTTTTAAAATCATATCCTCTTTTATGCAGGTGATCTCTTAATTCGATGTAATTATATATTTCTCCATTATAAACGATCGTGTATCGCTCCAGGTAATGCATCGGTTGAGCTGCACCTTCGGTAAGGTCGATAACAGAAAGCCGCCTGTGCCCAAAACCTACAGAAGCATTCTGGCTTGCCCAATAGCCTTCGCCATCTGGCCCACGGTGTCGAATAGCATCCGCCATTGTACGAACCTGAAACAACATCTCAGATCTGCCAAAGGTTTGGAAGTCTTGGTTATACTTTATGATACCTGCTATTCCACACATAGTTGTAAATATCCTTAAAAAATCCGGTGATGCTATCTAGGTGAAAAAAATATTATAAATTATTTATAGTTGCAAACCTGTTGAGCGCTCTTCTTGAAAGGAAGACTATCAAAAGAATTATCAAAAATATAATAACGCCATACGCTGCCGCGATACCATCGTTATACAACCGCAATTGCGAATACACTTCTACAGAAATTGTTTTAGTAGAATAATTGTACAATAAAATAGTTGCCACAAACTCTCCGAATGAATTTATAAAAACAAGTAATGAGCCCTGTAAAATAGACGGGTAAATCAACGGCAATGTGATAGAGCGCCAGGTTTTAAAATTAGTAGCCCCTAAAGTTGCAGAAGCTTCTTCAATAGATGGATCGATAGCATGCAGGCCTGCCATTACTGCCTGAGACAAAATAGGAATATTTCTTACTGCATAAGCAACGGGCAATATCCAAAATGTGCCGACCAAAATAGTATGGAAAGAAAATAAGTTAGGCGAGTTAAAACTGAGAATTAAACAGATCGCTATTACTGTTCCCGGAATTCCGTAGGGTAATGCAATAATTATTTCTACCAAAGATTTAAAAACATTTTTCTTGCCCCTGATAATGTACGCAACAGCTAACCCGATCATCAATGTAAGCACAATGGCAATCACCGAACTTTCTATACTATTGATAAAAGGCTGCAAGGCATCATTATCAATAAATATATTTTTAAAGTTATTTAAGCTATATGTATAATTCAACCCAGGTTGCATTAATGAACCTTCTGGAATTAACGACAATATAAATAATGACACGATCGGTAAAGCAATAGCAATACAAAAAATGAGTACAATACTTAACGATAAATAACTCACATTTTTGTTGTCAAAAGAAATAATAGATTTGATAGCACCTTTCGTTCTTCCTGTAAGCGGTTGTTTATTACGGTACCAATTTAAAAAAGCAAAAAAGAGAATTGATATTACAGTTAACAATATTGACAATACTGCGGCATAAGAATTATCGCTATTTATTTTTGCATAATAAATGGCCGTTGTTAAAAACCTCGTTTCGCCACCAAAAATAAATGGGGCGGAGAATGATGCCATACTTGCCATAAACGTAAGCAGTGATGCACCAATTAACGATGGCAATAATTGTGGTAAAATAACGCTGTAAAAAGTTTTGAACTTGCCAGCACCTAATGTGTAAGATGCTTCTACAATACTATTATCCAAATTTTTAAATGCCGCACCTACAAAAAGAAAGAACAGCGGATAGAAAGAATATAAATGCAAGGCAATAATGGCGAACCAGCCATCAAACTTAAAAGCATTAACAGGTAATAGTTTTAATAGCAGTCCATTCTCACCTAATAAAAATAAAAAACACATCACGCCTACCATCGGCGGTATAGCGATCGGCAACAAAACCATGGTTGAGAAGAACGGTTTGAATGCGAACTTTTTATACTGAAAAATATACGCCAGGCCAACGCCGGTGATCGCGCTACCTATAACACTAATGATTGATAGCAAAATAGAATTGAAACAAGCAGTGTAAACAGTCTTATCAAAAAGCTGTGAATACGTTCCTTTCTCCGAAAAGCTCTGGATCAATAGCTGGCAAAGCGGATAAACGATATAGCCCACAACAAAGAACAGTACTGCAACAGTCAATAATATTTTAGCTATTGAGTATTTTTTTATCATGGTTAGATGATCGTTTGTATATTTTCTCTCGTTGCTGCTACTGCAACATTTTCACCAATGGTGAATGCCTTATCGGATGTTGTGGAGATCACCCGAAAAATAACCTCTTTATGATCTAGGATATATTCAACAAATGAACCCGCAAATAAAATATCTTTTATAATTACACGGGATAGTTCAGTCGTTTTATGAATGGATAAATGTTCGGGTAACACCGCCGCAATTTCATTATCTGTAATTGGATACTTAAAAAGCTCCGCTGAGCTTTCTTTATCAAATAAATTATAGTGGCCAACAAATTCTGCAACAAATTTATTGGCAGGTTTAAAATATATTTCCTTTGATGTTCCTATCTGCGCAGCAATACCATTTTGCAATACTGCGATCTTATCAGATAAAGACAAAGCTTCTGATTGATCATGTGTTACATAAATAGAGGTAATACCAATTTCATTTTGTAACCGCTTGATCTCGTTCCTCGCTTCTATTCTTAAAGAATAATCAAGGTTTGATAATGGTTCATCAAATAATATTAATTGTGGTTGCATTACGATAGCCCTGGCTAAAGAAACACGTTGCTGTTCTCCGCCGCTTAATAATGAAATGTTTTGATCCTTCTTATATATGAGACGTACTTTTTCAAGCACATCTCCCACTTGTTTATTTATTTCTGTAGACGGGATCTTTTTTATTTTAAGTCCGTAAGCAATGTTTTCAAAAACTGTCATATGCGGAAACAACGCATAGTTTTGAAATACAATGCCGGTATTTCTTTTTTGTGGTGACAGATTAGTGATATCAACGCCATCCAAAATGATCTGGCCGGCATCAGGAAATTCCAATCCCGCAATAATCCTGAGCAATGTGGTTTTGCCGCAACCGCTCGGGCCAAGAAAAGAAAAGAAATCTCCTTTCTCAATTTTGATAGACAGATCATTTAAAACGATACTATCGCCAAATTTTTTGCTGATATTTTTGATTTCAAGAAATGCCAAGAGAAATTATTTACTTGTTTTAATAGTTGCGTCCCATTTTTTCATCCATTCCGTTTCTTTGTCTGCTACTACATCCCAATCAACATCTAAAGTTGTATAGTTTGTATTTTTTAGCCAGTCAGGAAAGCTGTCGCGGGGAATATCGGTACGTGATGGAATGCGATAATATTTTTGTGCTTGCATGAGTAAGCTTTGTTGCGTTGTTACAAATTCATAAAAGCTATCAGCCAATGCTTCATTCTTTGTTCCTTTAATAACAGCAATCCCATCTGTTAAAACGATTGTTCCGCTTTGCGGGATATTGTATCCGAAAGGATAATGGTACTTATCTTTTTGCAAGATCATATCCGGCATGTTCCATAAAGTAACCGCTTCATTTTGTCCGCCCAATTTATTATACATCTGTGTAGGATCTGCTGCGTAGACAATTGTGTTAGAGTCTAATTGCCTGAGCCATTTCCAGCCCTGTTCTTCATTGCCTGTTTGTGCAACAGAGCGCGCCAACATAGCGCAAAATATAGCACGCAATGTTCCCGAAGCCAACGGATTTCTAAAAACTACTTTTCCTCTCCAGGCCGGACTGGCAATTTCATTCCAATCTTTCGGCGCTTTATCTGCAGAAAGTTTATTACTATTAAAAGCAATTACCTGCGGCGTAGAAAATGTACCGTACCAAAAATCGTTTTTACTTTTCGCATAAGCAGGAACATTATTGGCCCACGTTGGTTTGTATTTTTGAAGCAAGCCTAATTTTTCTGCGCGAATAAACATTGTTGATGGGGAACCCCACCAAATATCTGCTTGTGGGTTTTGGGATTCTGTACTTACCCTGTCGAATACTTCCTGCGAACCCATATCCAGCCATTGTACATCTACATCAGGATGTGCTGCTTCAAATAATTTTTCGAATTCGCCCAACATTTCTTTTCCATGGGGAGAATAGATGACTAGTTTTTGTTTGGCTTTTTTTAAATGACAGCCTGATAAGATCGCTACTGCTATAAAAAGATATACAATATATTTTCTCATGTATTATTTCCCTAGGATTAAGCTATTCAGATTTTCAAAAAATAATTTTGTTCTATTAAATTGTGCAGGGTCATTGATATCATAATACCAATAATTTTCATAATCGCCCATATTGATAAAAGTCTGCATAGTACCTTGTGATTTATGTTCTGCTATTTCCCAGTTCTCAATTATTTTATAATTCAATTTATTATTATAGCCGAAAGAAACCGTTTTATCAATAAAAAAAGAAGGCTTACCAATTGATATTTTAGTAAAAGCATAATCTTTTAATTGCGTGAAAGTTTTTTGCGTTGTATCTGTTTTGCTTGAACCACTAACAGATAGAACGATCGGCTTTTCTCCTTTTAGCGCTGCAACTGTTTTTAAAGTTAATATCGTAGCAGCTTTATGTCCACCATGTGTGCCGGGTTCAGGCAATAAGCAAAAAACATAATCGTAGTGATTGGCAGTGATGATCTCTTTCAATCTTTGTTGCACCCAAGCAACATCCCAGGACGTATCTAAAGGTTCGTGTTCATCTAAACCATAGTGCGCATCTTTTTGATCAAAAAAATAGAAATTTCTGATGCCAATTATTTTTCCGGCATTCATCAATTCTTGTTTTCTTATTCTTGGCAGATTTTCTCTTCCGTTTTTTTCATCGGTGAGTTTTATGTTGTAGATCGATTCTGCCAATAAAGAATATTTATATCCGGCCTCGCCGTTAGTGATCACAGCTTCGTCAACAGTTCCTCCTAATTGATGTGTTATTTTATAAATGGTTACAGACATCGCGGCTTCATCGTCTGGATGAGCTACTACTACTAAAACTTTTACAGGATTAGTTTGTGCAAATGTTATGGTCAATAAAAAAAGGAATGAGAGGCCAAGTATGTATTTCTTCATAATGATATTTCTGACTATAAATATAGTTGAAATTCATCCTTATCAAACAGGCGAAGATAAGCTTACAACATTATGACAATTGATCGAACTGTTCTTTGGCAAACTTTTTTAATTGCGGGAAAAACTCATCATAACAAATTTGAATATCATCGTAATGATTTGTAAAAATCGTAAAGGCCGTATCAGCATCTGTTATATATGCAGCACGCTTTACCAACCCGGCAAAACTATTTTTTATGCCTTGCGGAAATTTATAATTGTATAACCAGTTCTCTTTTTTCATGTAAGGTATCATACCTCGAAAGGGCGCGGGTAACAATTCGAAATTTTCATCCAATACTTTATATACGGTATCGCTGAATTTTTGCAAAGCTTCGTCATTAGCAAACTGTTTGGTATCATTTGCTAAAAAATGATCATATACCACATCGCCAAAAGCTCCTGCATACAAGCGGTAGTCGTCTTTAAAATAAGATTTTAATTCTTTTGTTATAGGATGTGTATCTGTAAAGTCATCAATGCTTCTGTGTAAGATCATTCCTTTGTGAACAGCATCGGGATAGTCGAATTGCTTTTTACCTTTTACATAATCATTGATCATGTTTCCTACCAACATTTCGGGTTGATCAAAAGAAAGATACGCGTGAGCCAGTAGATTCATATAGCAATGTGCTAATTAGCTGATTTGCTAATGTGCTATTTTAAAAATTCCAGTGTCGATTATTATTAAGTTATTACTAACTAGCATATCGGCAAATTAGCTAATTATTATTACTATTTTCGCATTTCTAAAAACAAACCAATGAGTAAAGGACCTGTTTCGCAATTTATAGAGCACCACTATCGCCACTTTAACGCTGCGGCCCTGATGGATGCAGCTAAAGGATATGTAACGCACCTTGATGAAGGTGGAAAAATGATGATAACCCTCGCGGGTGCTATGAGTACTGCAGAACTGGGTATTTCTTTGGCAGAAATGATCCGCCAGGATAAAGTGAGTATTATTAGCTGTACCGGTGCAAACCTGGAAGAAGATATTATGAACTTAGTGGCACATAGCCATTATAAAAGAGTACCTAATTACCGTGATCTGAGTCCGCAGGAAGAATGGGACCTTTTAGAAAATCATTACAACCGCGTAACAGATACCTGCATCCCGGAAGAAGAAGCATTCCGAAGATTGCAACAGCATATCCATAAAATATGGAAAGATGCGAACGATAAAGGTGAAAGTTATTTTCCGCACGAGTACATGTACAAAATGTTATTGAGCGGCGTATTGGAACAGTATTATGAAATTGATCCTAAGGATAGCTGGATGTTAGCTGCTGCCAAGAAAAACATTCCTATCGTAGTACCGGGTTGGGAAGATAGCACCATGGGAAATATTTTTGCATCTTATGTTATCAAACAGGAACTGAAATCAACTACAATGAAAAGCGGTATTGACTACATGGTTTGGTTGGCAGATTGGTACAGAAATAATTCCGGCGGAAAAGGCGTTGGCTTTTTCCAGATCGGTGGTGGTATAGCGGGTGATTTTCCTATCTGTGTTGTACCCATGATGTACCAGGATCTTGAATGGCATGATGTTCCTTTCTGGAGTTATTTTTGCCAGGTGAGCGATTCTACAACTTCATATGGATCTTACTCAGGTGCAGTTCCTAACGAAAAAATCACATGGGGTAAACTAGATATTACTACACCGAAATTTATTGTGGAAAGTGATGCAACAATTGTTGTGCCTTTGATATTTTCTTGGATATTGGGATGGTAGGGTGTCTGAACCGTTGATCCGATAGCTATCAGGTGAAGTTAATTTTTTTGATTAATTTGATTAACGCTTTAAAAAATAAAGACCGCAGCGATAAACTGCGGTCTTTATTTTTTTATTTTCTTTATTGCTTTTTGAAATTTGTTAGTAAAACTAACAGGCTATTTTATCAACCCTGTTTTGATGACGGCCGGCTTCGAAGGCTGTATTCATAAATAAGGTTACCATTTTTTTTGCTGTAGTTTCTTCTACAAATCTGCAGGGAACACAGATCACATTTGCATTATTGTGTTGTCTTGCTAAACTCGCTAATTCCTCTGCCCAGCAAATAGCGGCTCTTACTCCCTGGTGTTTATTTGCCGTAATAGCTACTCCATTCGCACTACCGCATAATAAAATACCAAATGCCGCATCACCATCTTCAACTGCTGATGCTACCGGATGTGCGAAATCAGGATAGTCTACAGAATCTTTTGAATAAGTTCCGTGATCTTTATACGCTATTCCTTCTTTCGTAAAAAAAGATAAAAGCATTTCTTTGTATTCGAAACCTGCATGATCGCAGCCGATAGCAATTGGTTTACTCAGATCGAAACTTGGCATGTTTATTTTTATTAAAATTGATAATGATTAACTCCATTCTTTGTCTTCTTCTTTTTTCTTTGTCTTTTCAACACGAGTTGCTAATAAAATACTGATCCAGTATAAAACGAATAATGGCATTGCCACTATAAATTGACTGATCCAATCCGGTGATGGCGTTATGATGGCGGCTACCACTAATATTATTACGAAAGCAAATTTAAAATATCTTTTCAAAAATGTACCTGATATCAGGCCCAATTTTGCTAACACAAAACAAATAACCGGCAATTCAAATGCCAATCCGCAACCCAATATTAAATTTGTTAAGCTATCAATATAATCATTGATCGACGGCCGGTATTGCACAATACCCTGTTTGCCCAAAGTAAATCCTGCCAAAAAATTAAAAGTAAACGGCGCTAAAATGTAATAGCCGAAAAGTCCGCCCAGAAAAAAACAAAGCGATACCCAAAAAACGCTTCCAACACCATATTTTCTTTCTTTAGGTGACAAGGCCGGTTTAATAAAACGCCACAGTTCCCACAAAATGTATGGCAGTGCCAAGATCAATCCGCCGATAGTAGCAATATTTAAAGCGGAGGTAAATGTTCCGTTTACTTCTGTTACCTGTAAATTTATTTTTACAGCTGGCATACAAAGACTGTCACCTAAATGTAGAAAATGGCCCAATCTGCACAATGCACCATAGGTATAAAAATCCTGCATGGTTGGTGCCAGTATCAAATGATCGTACACCCAATCTATATAAATGAAAATAATAATGGCGCCCGTTAACCAGGCAATTACGCTACGTAAAATATGCCAGCGCAACTCTTCGATATGATCGAAGAAGGTCATCTCTGCTTTATCATCGCCGGGTTTACCGCCGAGCCTGTTAAAAAAAGATTTTCTATCTGTTGCTGTAGCCAATGTTATTTATTTACCGGGTTTTTGCAAAGCGGTTAAGGCTGCAAAAGTAAAACTCTTTTTTTATTAGTGCGCCGTTATTACGCCGTTACCGGCGCTACTTTCTTCACGTTTCCGGTGCGCTTTAAAGCGCCCCAGCCCTGTAATTCTCCTTTAATGGCCCTGTTGAATGATTTTATAAGAATATAATACATCAGCTGGCGATAGATCAAACGCTGAGGAATTAGCCAGATAAGTTTTCTGTAATCTTCTTTTTCAAATGCAAAAGCCAGTGCTGCACCCATCACATCTACCATTGTAAAAACAAAATAATATAAAAGGATATGATCAACACTTGCGGGAATAATACCAAGGCCCGCGGCAATTAAACTCAACAATAAAAACAGATCCGCCAACGGTGCAAGAAAAGGTAATACAATTTGAAAGATGAGAATATTAGGCAGTGCCACCATTCCTAAATTTTTATACTCAACATTGAATAAGGCATCGCGGTGCTTCCAAAAACATTGTATCACACCAAAGCTCCAGCGAAAACGTTGCTTCATAAACTGCGTCATTGTTTCCGGAGCTTCCGTGTATGAAATTGCATCATTACAATTACGAACGGCATATCCTTTTTTATGCAGGCGCATGGTCAAATCACAATCTTCTGCCAATGTATCTGTTGTAAAGCTTCCTGCCTCTATGATAGCATCTTTTCTAAAAGCGCCAATAGCTCCCGGCACAACAGTAATAGAGTTTAACAGATCAAAGGCGCGCCTATCAAAGTTTTGAGAAGTGATGTACTCAATACTTTGCCAGCGGGTGATCATATTTACTTCATTACCAACTTTTACATTTCCTGCAACTGCACCAACTTTTATAAATGGTTTTTTCAACACTAATGGCGGTAGAAATTTTTCCATCAACTTTGAAATCGCATCTGTTTTTAATTGTGTATCAGCATCTATACAAACCACAAATTCACTGGTTGCTTTTTCAACACCCACATTTAAGGCAGATGCTTTACCCCCGTTTTCCTTCGTATATACGTGAACGCTGGGATTGTTTTTAAAAGCATCACTTACAATAGCAAATGTGGCATCCTTACTTCCATCGTCCACAAATACTATCTGCAGATTTGGATAATCCTGCATTAACAGACTCTGTATCGTTCTTACCGAATTTACTTCTTCGTTATAAGCAGGCACAACAATACTAACTGCAGGCAACTGCCCGTTTGGCCAGGAAACGCTACCAATCTCTGCGGCTTCTCTTTCACGTTGTCTTTGTATGGATGCTAAAAGCGCCATTACCGCCATTCTGCCAACTGATAAAGCGATGCCTACAAGAAATAAAGCGAACAAAATATGGCTGCTCCAATAAGTTGCTTCTGCAAAAAAGAAATTAAAATCACGCATCCAGCTATCATTGCTTGGTGGAAGCGCCGGCATTACGTCGGCTCTTGTCTTACCCATCAAATCAGAAATGTTTGTAAATATGCATCCTCTTTTAGTAAAATAATCAATGATCCTTGGTAATGCTTCGATCGTTGCTTTTCTTGTATTACCACCTGCGTCATGCAACAATATAATACTGGCATTGGTAGATTCTGCTAAACGGATCGTTCTGGCAACGATCGTATCTGCATTTACATTCTGTTCCCAGTCATTAGGATCAATACTTTCACCAACGGTGATATAGTTATCTTTTTTTGCTCGCGCGATGGGTTCAATTTCTTCGTAGGTCTGAGGTTCACTATCCGCGTTGTATGGCGCTCTGAATAAAATAGTTGAATGACCCGTGATACTTTCTATCAGCAACCTTGTTGCTTTCATTTCAAGCTCAGCCCGTTCAGGGCTCATCTCCGCAATATTATGATGTGTAAATGTGTGGTTACCTATTTCGTAACCATCTTTGTATTCGCGTTGTAATAAGGGAATATTCTGCTCGGCGTTTAATCCAATAACAAAAAAGGTCGCGGGTATTTTGTCTTTTTCCAAAATGTCCAGGATCTTCGGTGTAAATTCTGCACTCGGACCATCATCAAAAGTGAGGATCATTTTATGTCCCGGCCCCATTGGTGTTCTGTCTTCTCCAAATTTTTCATAGACATATCCCGAAGGTAAAACAGCATAATCCTGTTCTGATATCAAAAGATCTGAACTATCTATTTGCAAATTGATCTTTCCCTGCTGCGGTGTATATAAAATGCTCAACAACTCACCTTCTCCTGTTGAAGTTGGTTTTTGATTGATATCATAAGGGATCGATACCAACGAATTGAAATCAAAAGGGTGTTGTTCTAAGGTTGTCTTACTTAAGTTGGTGCTATAATAATTCCACACCCGCGGATCTTCTGCGCCCAGGCGCCACAAAGCAGTACCTGCAGTAGGGTATTCATCGCTGAAACGAAGCACATTAAATGTAGTGGCCGCATCGGTGAACCAGATATTGTGTGGTGTTTTTGTAACTTCCCCTGTACTGTCATCTGTTTGTTCTTCTATATAACTATAATGCAGATTGTAGGTATCATCATCATAGTCGATCTTAACGTTGGCTATTTTTGCTTTGTTAATAGCTTCCATATAAGTAAGATCTCTTACAACCGGTTTGCCATCATCATCATTCGTCCAATCATATCCATACCCTGCAACGCCTAAAATAATTTTTTTACTATCGATCCTTTTAGCTGTCCAGTCAAGTGCTTCTTCTATCCATTTCTGTGCGCTTATAGGGCCTGCGGCTGTTGTATCGCTATACTGATCATAGGCCATCAGGATAAGGTAATCGTTATAATCTGACAGTTTTTTGTAATCATAATCGTCATTCATAACACCTACATCCATTGTAGCCATCATGTTCTTTGCGTGTAGCGCCTGGTACAATCGTTTTTGAAAATTAGTAAGCGGCTCGTTGGTTGGTTCGATTATATCTTCAAAATCAATATTGATCCCCTGCAGATTATAAAAAGATAGTGTATCAACAAGGTTATTGATAAATATTTTTTGTCTGACAGTATCGGTTAAGATCAAGTGCAAAAGCTTACCATCAAAATCATTTTTCGCAGAACTGTAGTTAGTAAGCATCGGCATGATACGCAATCCTTTCTCGCGCATTACAGCCAGCCCTTCGCTATCAATTCTTGATTGCATGGTGAAGGTCTTATTATCTATAAAGAACCATTCGGGGAAAATAGTGTTCAGCTTATCGCCGTTCTTTTGAATATCGGGTAAAGAGGTCTTTCTTGTCCAGGGTGTATAAAACCCTGCGCGTATAAATGGCAACTGGGGCGTATTTCCTTTTTGCAGGGCCGCTATATTTCTGATAGAATCTTCTTTGATCTTTTTGAACAAAAAGCTTTTAAATCCCTTGTACTTTTTATTCTGGCTATTGGCCAGGGTTAATGGATTGGAGGGATCTAATTTATTCTCATAGGCCCTTGCCCTGTTTTGGATATTTACGGGAGACGGGCTAACCCCTGTTTTTAAAGCAATGACCATCACGACTATTAAAAACAGGGCAATGATCAATAAAACCCTAAACGTCCATTTAAAGTTTCGCCAGCGAGCAACACTATTGGTTTGAAATATTTGTCCCGAATTCTTATTCATTTCGGTGCAAAATTATGTTTTTAAATGGTCTTATATAAAAATTAAAACACATAATTAAGCTAATAATAATATTGCCGCCATACTATATAAAAAGCCTCCCGAGAACGAGAGGCCGTTACCAAAACTAACTGTTTATGAGATTGCTTGTATCTATTATAAGAACACTTGTAAAAGGACAAATAATATGCCAGCGCTGGTGTGGCAAGGGTACTTTTTAATTCTGGACCGTCATTTTTTCGGTGTTCTCTGCAAATTGTAAAGCATCGATAAATTCCTGTACTTCGCCATTTAAAACCGTATCTAAATTATACACGGTTAAACCAATACGGTGGTCAGTTACACGCCCTTGTGGAAAATTATAGGTCCTGATCTTCGCGCTTCTATCTCCCGTACTCACCAGGCTTTTTCTTTTGTGAGAAATGGCTTCTTCTGCTTTTCGAACTTCTTCATCGTAGAGTTTGGTACGCATCATGTCCATCGCCTTTAATTTATTCCCCAGCTGACTACGTTCTGTCTGACACATTACAACAAGGCCCGTAGGCTTGTGCGTTAAAAACACTTTCGTTTCTACTTTGTTTACGTTCTGTCCGCCTGCACCACCGCTTCGTGCGGTTTCCATTTTCACATCGCTTTCCTTTAATTCAAAATCAATTTCATCCGCTTCCGGCATTACCGCAACCGTTGCTGCGCTGGTATGCACGCGGCCGCTGCCTTCTGTATCCGGTACTCTTTGTACACGATGCACGCCACTTTCAAATTTCATTGTTCCATATACATCATCGCCAACGATCTCTACCTGTACTTCTTTGTAGCCGCCAACCGTACCATCGCTTTCGCTTAAGATCGCTGTTTTCCAGCCTTTCTTTTCACTGTATTTTAAATACATTCTTAACAGATCGCCTGCAAATAAAGAGGCTTCATCGCCGCCCGTTCCAGCACGAATTTCAAGGATCGCATTCTTTTCATCATAAGGATCTTTCGGAATAAGCATGTTCTTTAAATTCTTCTCCATAGCGAGCCTGCTTTCTTCCATTGCAGGAAGCTCCTGCTTCGCCAGGTCCCTCATTTCTTCGTCATTGCTATTTAAAACCTCTTTATTAAACTCAATATCATCTAACAATTTTACATACGCGTCCCTTGCGATAACAACCTTTTCAAGACTACGGTACTCCTTACTCATAGCGCTGAATTTCTTATTATCGCTCACAATTTCCGGGTTGGTTAGTGCCACGCCCAGGTTATCAAATTTTGCTTTTATCGCATCCAGTTTATCTAACATGATGTATTTTTATTTTTTGCCGGCTGATGAGATTATCAACATCGTCTCCGAAAGCTTTCGGGGCTCACTTCAACGGCATACCTTTATTGAACTTTTATCAAGTTTGGCGGCAAATTTAAAGTTTTAAACACAATTCATGCATTTTAGAAAATTTAAGGCGAATAATATATTTACAGGTAAGGAGTTTTTGGGTGCGGAAATGGTTTTAATTACTGATAATGAAGGCCTAATCATTGATATAACCAATACAAAAGATGCAGGTGATAATATAGAAAACTTTGACGGCATACTTACGCCTGGCTTCATTAATGCGCATTGCCACCTGGAACTGAGCCATATGAAAAATATTGTCCCGCCAGGAACGGGCTTAGTTCAATTTGTACAACAGGTTATGACAAAAAGAAGCGCATCCGACGAAGAAAAGCTGGATGCCATGCAAAAAGCAGAACAAGAGTTATATCAAACCGGCACAGTCGCGGTTGGTGATATTTGCAATACAGCAGATTCCATATCCACCAAACAAAAAAGCAATATCTATTGGCACAATTTTGTAGAAGTAAGCGGCTTTGTTGATGCGATGGCGGGAAAGAGATTAGAGGATGCGAAATCCATTCTGGAAAAATTCCAAAAAACAAATTCCAAAAAACAAAAAAGCACTTTATCACCACATGCACCCTATAGTGTGTCAAAAACCTTGTTTCAACAATTGAACAATGAAACAATTGATCAATTAATAACGATCCATAACCAGGAATGCGGGGCAGAAGAAGAATTATACAAAAACAAGACGGGCGGATTTTTAGAGCTGTACAAAAATTTCGGCATTGATATCAGCGGTTTTCAGCCAACGGGTAAAAGTAGCTTGCAAAGTTTTCTTCCGTATTTCACCAATAAGCAATCGATCATATCGGTGCATAATACTTTTACAAAAGCCGACGATATCAATTTCATGAATACAAAAGAGCAGGAATTATTTTTTTGCGTTTGCATCAATGCCAATAAATATATAGAGCAAACAATTCCGCCATTTAACCTCTTAAGAAGTGGCGGACATGCTATTGTTATTGGTACAGATAGTTACGCCAGCAACCGGCAATTAAATATAGTAGAAGAAATAAAAACAATTCAAAAAGAAACCAATATTCCGTTGCAGGAAATATTAACCTGGGCAACAAGCAATGGTGCTAAAGCCTTACGAATAACAAATAATTTTGGAAGTTTTGAAAAAGGGAAAAAACCGGGTGTTGTGTTGATCGATAATGTAAGCGGATCGTTGACAACGGATGGATCGACAGCGAGAAGAATTATTTAATTGCAGAATGCTGAATGCTAAACGCAAAAGCCTTAAGCGTTAAGCCTCAGACAGTACTTCATGCAGTATAGGCAAGGTTTTCATCAAACCAAAATCATGGATATGCAAAGCATAATAATCCTGGTAGCGATATAATAATTTTCTTCTTGTTTCGTGGTTTAATTTCAACTCTTCCAATTCATACGGCTGCATTACTTTTAATAATTGCGATGTCAGCAATGCCTGTTCTCCATCAATAAAATTCGGGTGAGTTGGTTGCTCCTGTACAAACGTTCCTTCTTCAAGATCAAGTATTGAATGTTCTTCATCATGATCATCATTCATCCTAAAACCAAAAAAATGTGTTAAGTGCAAAGTAAAATACAGCGCAAAATTTGCCGTTACGGTTTTACTGGCCGTATCTAATTGCATTAAAGCATCTTCACAAAAATAAAAAAGTTTGGTGTTTTGTTCCGGTTGTTTCAAACTTTTATTGATCAGCTCAACCATATATAGAGCAATACTGTTTTTTATTACATTGCTTAAAATATGTTCGTATAAATAGGCCCACTTAAATTCTTTAATGCGGTGCATCGTTTTTAGATCATTGTGATAAACGATCATATCTAAAATACTTCCTGCCTGAAAATGACTGGCTTTAGCAGAAGATTTCTTTGAACTGCGCACACCATTTACCATATAGGTTTGTATACCGAATAACTCAGTGAATATGGTGACCACCACGCTGGTCTCGCCATATTTGATCGTCCGTAATACTATGCCCTTGGTTTTATGCGTCATACTTGCCCTGTCTTCTTATTAAAATATTAGCTTGAGAAATAATATAATACAAAAGTAAACAAACTTATACTGGCATGTTTATGGCTAAGAAAGACAAAAAGGTTTTCTTTGCAACTCAAATCTAATAAATCGCTTATGTGGCAACGTTTAGGAAATTTCGTAATTAAGTTCAGGCTTCCGCTTCTTATTGCATTATTCGCGGCAACTGGTATAATGGGTTATTTTGCTACCAAGGTAAAATTGAGCTACGATTTTTCAAAAGCCATCCCTACTGATAATCCTAAGTATAAAGATTATGTGGCTTTTAAACAGAAGTTCGGTGATGATGGAAACACATTAGTGATCGGCATACAAACTAAGAGCCTTTTTACGCTTACGACCTTTAAAGCTTACCAGACTTTACATAAAGATCTAAAAAAAGTTAAATACGTAGAAGACATATTAAGTGTTCCTTCTTCTATCACATTGGTAAAAGATTCTGCAACAGAAAAATTAAATGCGGCAAAAATATTTGATGACAATATAAACTCACAGCAACAACTTGATTCGGCAAAAGCTGTTTTTTTAAACCTTCCTTTTTATCAAACCTTATTATACAATCCGGACACGCATGCTTATTTAATGGCTGTCAGAATTAACAAAGACGCCATCAATTCTAAGAAACGTTCGAAGATCGTTGCTGACATAGTTGCTCAGGTAAATAAATTTCAGGCGGCAACAAATATAGAAACACATATCAGCGGACTTCCATTAATAAAAACAGAAGTCGGTGATCTGGTACAAAAAGAAATGAAGATCTTTTTGTTGGGCTCTATATTATTAAGTGCATTGATATTGCTATTGTTTTTCCGCTCTTTTAGCATTGTGATGTTATCCTTACTGGTAGTGATCTTTGGTGTTATATGGAGTTTAGGCACAATGGTTCTATGGGGCTATAATATTACTTTATTAAGCGCACTGATCCCTTCGCTGATCGTTGTAATAGGCATTCCTAATTGCATTTATTTTATTAATAAATACCATACCTCATATATAAAATCAAATGACAAAACACATGCACTGATCGATATGATCAGCAAAATGGGTATTGTTACATTGTTTTGTAATATTGCTGCCGCTATTGGGTTTGCAGTTTTTGCCTTAACTAAAAGCGCTATCTTAAAAGAGTTTGGGATCGTTGCAGGAATTAGTATCATGGCGATCTTTGTTATCTCTTTTATTTTATTGCCCGCGGCATTAAGTTATTTGCCTTCGCCTAAACCATCGCAGATAAAATACCTGCATAGTAAATTAATTACCTCTTTTTTACTGAAGTTAGAAGATTGGGTAATGTGCCATGCCAAATGGGTATATATTTTTACTGTTGTTGTATTGATCTTTTCTGTTGCGGGTATCTTCAAATTAAAAAGCGAAGCCTTTATTGTAGATGACTTACCAAAGAACGATAAGATCTATACTGACCTTCGTTTCTTTGAAGCTAATTTTAAAGGTGTAATGCCTTTGGAAATTGTGATTGATACAAAAAAGCGTTACGGCCTTGCCGGATTGCGTGCCTTAAAAACATTTGAAAAAGTAGATTCTTTATCACAATATATTACTGCCCAAAAAGAAATGAGCAGACCGATCAGTGTTGCTGAAGGATTGAAATTTGCCAAGCAGGCTTTTTATGATGGCGATTCTACACAATATGTATTACCCAATTCTTTTGATGGTGCATTTGTAGGAGAATACCTCAGGCCGGCAAAAGCAGATGATAAAAGCAAGCAGAATAATTTTACAAAAATGCTGACTTCCTTTATTGATACAGCAAGGCAGTCGACCCGTGTAAGTATTAATATGGCGGATGTTGGTACTGTTAAATTACCTGTGGTATTAGATGGCATTCAAGCCCACATCAACGAATTGTTTGATACGGCACAATATAAAGTTGAACTGACAGGGTCAACCATTACTTTTTTAGAAGGCAGCATTTTTATTATAAAAGGATTAAAACAAAGTATATTCTGGGCCTTTTTATTGATCGCTCTTTGTATGTTGTATTTATTCAAATCTTTTAGGATTTTGATCTGCTCGCTGATACCCAATTTAATTCCGTTGGTTATTACCGCGGGTATAATGGGTTGGGCCGGCGTTGCACTCAAACCATCAACAGTGCTTGTCTTTAGCGTGGCGCTGGGGATCGCGATCGATATCACCATTCGCTTTTTAGTCAATTATAAACAAGAGCTTCCTTTGCATAATAATGATGTACGCGCTACTGTTAGTTCAACTATAAAACATACTGGGTTAAGTATTGTGTACACATCACTTGTTTTGATCGCGGGTTTTGTAATATTTTGTTTAAGCAGCTTCGGCGGAACATTTGCTTTAGGCTGGTTAACATCTGTAACATTATTAGTTGCTACTTTGACTAATCTTACTTTATTGCCTGTTTTATTATTGTTAATGGCACCCAAAAAGGAGCTTCCGAAAAGTGAATAGAAAATTTATCAAATAAAAAAAGCGTCCTGACTAAACCGGGACGCTTTTTTATTGGAAGTTATTTATTATTTAAAAAGATCACTCAACCTGTTTTGAAGATCATCGCCCCTTAGGTCCATCGCAATAATCTTTCCCGTTGGATCGATCAATACATTTGATGGGATGCTTTCCAAATTATATAAAGTAACGGCGGAGCTGTTCCATTGTTTCAAATCACTTATTTCTGTCCAGGTAAGATGGTCAGCTTTAATAGCATCTGTCCAGTCCTTTTTATTATTATCCAACGACACACCTAATACGGTAAAGTTTTTGTCTTTAAATTTATTGTATGCGATGACCACATTTGGATTTTCACCGCGGCAAGGTCCGCACCAACTTGCCCAAAAATCTACCAATACAAATTTTCCACGCAATGAGCTTAGTGCAAATGGTTTACCATTAACATCGGGCATTACAATTTCAGGTGCCATGCTGCCTACACCTAATGCAGCAGGTTTAGCCTGGTTCTGTTGTAACATCGAATTGAACTGCGCTACCATTGCCGTAACAGTTTTATTTTGAGCAAAACGCTGACTAAGATCGTTAATAGGTTTTGTCAATAATACCGGATCGATACTGCGCGTGTACCCTAAAGCAAATAATGCAACAATAGGATCCGATGAAGTATCAATATAGTTAAGTATATATGTTTTTATGATTGTTGTTTTTTTATCAAGGTCATCGGCGCCGGCTTTGTAAATACTATCGCTTACATTTTGCGATTTCAATTGTTCCAACTGTGCCTGTTGTGCTTCTAAAGCATTTCCTTGTGAATCAACTGCATTAATGAATCCTTTCAATAAACTGTTTGCAGGACTATTAAAAGATGGGCCGCTTAAACTTAGGTTCTGTGTATCAGCTGTAAAAGAAATATCTTTTTGGTCGTTGATAAATATAAAACCCGATTTGCCTTTTTCTAAACGGATACGATATAAACCTTCATCTGGACCAATACCTGATAGTGTAAACTTACCGTCTTTCATTTCAGCAGTATCCAACACTTGCGGATCATCATTGCTAAAAAACAATTGATCTAAATAAACTTTTTGATCAGGTGCATTTTTTATATTACCCGTCACTGAAAAAGTTCCTTTAGCAGCTTTATGATTGCAGGAAACAAGTACCACTGCAACAAATAATATGGAGAATAATTTTTTCATATTGATTGTCATTAAAATATTTTAGTTGTTCAATTTATCTGCTAATAGTTTATTTACTATTTGCATGTCAGCTTTTCCTTTGCTGACTTTTTTTACTTCGCCTACAAATAAGCCTATCAAATTCTTTTTCCCGCTTTTATATTCTTTTATTTTGTCCGGCATCTTTGCCAGTACTTCATCTACCCATGTTTCTACCAAACTACTATCGCTTTCTTGTAGCAGGTTTAATTCTGTAGCAATTTGTAAAGGTTCTTTTTCAGGTGTTTCAATTAAGGCATTAAATATTCTTGAAGAAGCAACACCAAAACTTACTTTACCATCATCTACCAATTGTATCAACTGCGCTATTTGTTTTGCAGATAATGGGAAGTCAGCAAGTTCAATACTTTTTTCGTTAGTAAACGATTTTACAGGACCCATTAACCAATTGGCAACAGATTTATAATTATTGCTATGTTTAATGATCGCTTCAAAAAGATCAGCACTTTCTTTATCGCTGCAGATCACCGCGGCATCTGCTGCCGACAAATTAAATACGGTTGTGTATTTTTTTTCCAGCTCTTCCGGCAATGCAGGGATCGTCTCTTTAATGCTTTTTAGAAATTCATCCGTAATATTAAAAGGTGTTAGATCAGGGTCAGGGAAATAACGATAATCATCCGCTTCTTCTTTGCTGCGCAAAGAAAAAGTAGTTCCGTTATTTGCGTCGAAGCTTCTTGTTTCCTGTATAACTTTTTCGCCTTTATCAACGATCGTTATTAAACGTTGTACTTCATGTTCGATCGCTCTTTTTACATTTCTGATGGAGTTAAGGTTTTTTACTTCAACCCTTGTGCCCAATTTTTCTGCGCCATGTAAACGAATAGAAATATTTGCATCGCATCGCATGCTGCCTTCTTCCATATTTCCGTCACAAACATTTAACCAACGTACCATTCGGCGCAATTCAGTTAAAAATGCAAATGCTTCTTCGGCGCTATGAAGATCAGGTTCGGTAACAATTTCTAATAAAGGAACACCCGCACGGTTCAGATCGATACAAGTATATTTATCATCTACATCATGTAAGCTTTTGCCTGCATCTTCCTCCATGTGGATCCTGTTCAGGATAATATTTCTCGAAGTATCACCAGCCTTAATTGTTAAATGGCCATTTTTACAAATAGGCGTAGTATGCTGACTAACCTGGTAACCTTTTGGCAGATCGGGATAAAAATAATTTTTACGGGCGAAGTAATTGTTTTGTTCAATATCACAGTTAAGCGCTAATCCTAATTTAATGGCATATTCAATAGCTTTCTTATTCATTTTGGGTAATGTACCCGGATGAGCTAATGTAACCGGACTAACATGCGTATTTGGCTGGCCGCCAAAAGAAGCGCTATCGCCACAAAATAATTTACTTTTCGTCAGTAATTGGGCATGCACTTCAAGGCCAATTACTACTTCATATTTAGAGTTATTCATCACGGCAGCAAAGTTAACCTTTGATTGATAAGATTCATAAAATTATGCAATGGTATTTTAGGCAGTTTTCAGCGTAAAATGTTAAATATTATACGAGAATATGACGCAAACAGCCATTTTTTTGCGAAAAATTGATCATCGAATAAAGCTGGAGTTTTATTAAATTTGTATAGTCCACTTTATTGGTAGATTATTAATTATTTTGTTATGGAAAAAGAATGTCCGGTTGATTTTATAACCGTTAACGAAAACAGGGTTCGCTTAACCGCTTTGTGGGTTTTACTACTAGTAATAGTATCTTTTTTTACATATGCATTGCCGGTATTTATTTTTTTGGCGATCGATTTCTTTTTGCGCGCTTTTAACTTTGGAAAATTCAGTCCGTTAAATATTTTAAGTGGGGCGGTTGTAAAACAACTTAAAATTCCCAACAAACCAATTGATCAGGCGCCTAAGCGGTTTGCAGCAGGAATAGGGTTTGTATTATCCATATTGGTAGTGATATTATTGTTAACCGGCTTTACAAAAACAGCATTTGTTTTCGCGATCATTTTTGCGAGCTTTGCTTTTTTAGAGTCTTTTTTAAGTTTTTGTGCGGGTTGTTATGTATATACTTTTTTATTAAAGCTTAAGGTAATATCATAAAAAAAAACGGGAAGTTGTAGCTTCCCATTTTTAATATTTATAATTCGATTATAGTAATGATTTTACTGTTGCGATCACCTGCTTCAAATTACTAATATCTTGTCCGCCTGCAGTAGCAAGGTTCTTCTGTCCGCCTCCACCACCGTTAATTAATTTTGATACATGTTCTTTAATGATCTTTCCTGCATCCAAACCTTTGGCAGCAACAACTGTGTCAGAAATACCGATCGCTACATTTGCCTTTCCATCAATATTAGCACATAACACCACTACATGATCGTGCAAATGATTTTTTAGATCGAAGCATAGCTTCTTTAATACATCCGCAGAACCAACTTCAATTATCTCGCCAACAAAAGTTACGTTATTGATTATTTCATCCTTAGTCAACAATTCATTTCTGATGCCTACTAGTTGTCTTGCCTCTAATCCTTCAATTCTTTTTTCTAGGTTTGAATTTTCCGCTAATAAATTATCAACAGCCTTGGTAACCTCTTTTGGATTCTTTAATGTTTCACGAATTGTTTTTAGCAGCGCAAACTCTTCATCGATATATTTTTCTGCAGCGCTACCGCAAACCGCTTCAATTCTGCGAACACCTGCAGCTACTGCACTTTCGTGTTGTATTTTAAATATTCCTAATTCGCCTGTACTGCCAACATGTGTACCTCCGCACAACTCCAATGAATAATTTGGATCCATGATCACCACTCGAACGATATCTCCATATTTTTCTCCAAACAATGCCATGGCGCCTAACGCAACCGCTTCATCTTTATGCATTGATTTTATCAATATCGGAATATTCTCTCTTATCTTTTCATTGACAATTTTTTCTATGGCAACAATTTCTTCATCCGTTACTTTAGCAAAATGTGAAAAGTCAAAACGCAGGTATTCACCATTTACCAGACTTCCTTTTTGTGCCACATGTGTACCCAACACTTTACGTAAAGCTGCATGCATTAAATGCGTAACGCTATGGTGAACAGAAATTGCTTTTCGTCTTTCCAGATCGACCTTAGCTATTACATCACCGGTTAATTTTGCAGGAATTTTATCTGTGAAATGAATGATTAGGTCATTTTCTCTTTTTGTATTGGTAATGATCAATTTTTCATTATCAATTATCAATTGCCCCGTATCACCAACCTGTCCGCCACTCTCCGCGTAAAAAGGTGTTGTATCCAAAACCAACTGATATGATTCTTTTCCTTTCGCAGTTACTTTACGGTACTTAACGATCTTGCTTTTTGTTTCCAACGAATCGTAACCAACGAATTTATTTTGTACATTTTCTATCAGTGTTACCCAGTCTTCTGTATCCAAAACAGCGGCAGATCTACTGCGATTTTTTTGTTGCAACATCTCTGCTTCAAATCCTTTATCATCAACGCCCAGGTTATTTTCTGATGCAATTAATCTTGTAAGGTCAATTGGAAACCCATAAGTATCTAATAATTCAAATGCAGCAGCGCCATTAATTATTTTAGATGATTGCGATTGTGTAATGATCTCATCTATCTTTTTTAATCCTTTATCCAATGTTCTTAGAAAAGCTTCTTCTTCTTCATTGATCACCTTGCCAACAAAATCCGACTGTTTGATTAACTCTGGGAAAACATCTTCAAATTGTTTAGCAATAACAGGTAACAATTGATACAATAAAGGTTGTTTATAATCCAGGTAAGAATAATAATAACGCACAGCCCTTCTTAAAATACGGCGTATAACGTAACCCGCGCCTGTGTTTGATGGTAATTGTCCGTCTGCAATTGTAAATGATATCGCACGGATATGATCTGCTAACACTCTGAATGCTATTGCTTCTTTGCTATCGCTGTAATCATATTTTTTTCCTGTGATCTTTTCTGTTGCTGCTATTGTTCCCGTAAAAACATCTGTATCGTAATTACTTTGTTTGCCTTGTAATACTCTTACCAAACGTTCAAAGCCCATTCCTGTATCAACATGCTTTGCCGCTAATTGTTCCAGGCTACCATCTTTTTTTCTGTTGAACTGTATAAATACATTGTTCCATATTTCAATTACCTGCGGATGATCGTTGTTTACTAATGTAGCGCCATCTATCTTTTTTCTTTCATCATCATTTCTGCAATCCACATGAATTTCCGTACACGGGCCACATGGCCCTGTATCGCCCATCTCCCAAAAATTATCTTTTTTATTCCCTAATAAAATTCTTTCGGGCGAAACCCGCTTTGCCCATTCGGCTGCAGCTTCTTCGTCTTTAGGAATATTCTCTTTTACATCGCCTTCAAAAACGGTAACATATAAACGGTCTTTCGGAATTTTATAAATATCTACCAATAATTCCCAACTCCATTCGATCGCTTCTTTTTTAAAGTAATCTCCAAAACTCCAGTTACCCAACATTTCAAACATCGTATGATGGTAAGTATCTACACCCACTTCTTCCAGGTCATTGTGTTTACCGCTAACACGCAAACATTTTTGCGTATCTGCTACTCTTTTATGAGGAGCCAATTTATTGCCCAAAAAATAATCTTTGAATTGAACCATTCCCGAATTAGTGAACAATAAAGTAGGGTCATCTTTTAACACGATGGGTGCTGATGGTACAATGGCATGGCCCTTCGATTGAAAAAAATCGAGAAACTGCTGACGGATCTGCTTTGCAGTTAACATATTTTGATTTACCGTAGGCGACTTCGTTTCAACACTGGTGGACATATACCAATTATTTTTAGGATGTTTTTTGCAATTTATCAGTCTATATTTGTGCACTCTTAACAATACAGAGGCTGCAAATTTAAGGATTAGGGCTGACAGCTGCACTGTTGAGCGCAAGATTGCCTAATAAGTATGAGAAAAATAAAATATTTCTACAATACCAACACGTTACGGTACGAAAAATTAGTAACGCCACTTCAGGTGAAACTCTTGCGTGTATTCGGTTTTATCTCTACAGCCCTTGTTACTTCTGCTATTATTATTACTGTTTATAATCGCTTCATTCCTAAGCCGCAAGACCTTGCCATGAATAGCAAATACACGGCTATGAAGGATAATTATGCCGCTTTGGATGATAAAGTAAAGACTTTGCAGGACCAGTTAGTAGTATTGGAGAAACGGGATAACGATGTGTACCGCTCAATTTTTGAAGCTAACCCGATGCCCGATAGCGCCCGCGAAAAGGTAATAGAGAACCAGAAAGAATTCGATAAAGTAAATATTATTGGTGATGATACCATCGCTGAAGCGGTAGCTGTAACGCTTGATCACCTGGCTGCCAGGGCAACTTTTCAATTAAATAGCTATGCCGAAATTGAAAAACTGATAAAAAACCAGGATGTTAAACTAGCTTGTATTCCTGCAATACAGCCCGTTAGCAATAAGGACCTTACAAGAATTGCCAGTGGTTTTGGTATGCGCATTGACCCTGTATACGGCACACCTAAAATGCATAAAGGGCTAGATTTTGCTGCGCCGCAGGGAACACCTATTTATGCAACCGCTAACGGCACTGTTGCTGTGGCTGGCTTTACAGATGGAGGTTATGGAAACCATGTTGAGATCAATCACGGATATGGATACGAAACTATTTACGGCCACATGGTCAAAGTAAAAGTACATAGCGGCGAAAGCGTTACCAGGGGCGAAGTGATAGGATGGGTAGGCAGCACCGGTAAAAGTACCGGACCGCATTGCCACTACGAAATTCATGTGAACGGCGAAGCAGTTGATCCTGTTTATTTCTTTTATAATGATATTAACCCTGATCAATTCGACCGCTTATTAAAAATCGCTTCTACCGGGAGTGCAAAAAGTTTTGATTAACTTTAATCATGCCTGAGGATAACCAAATAGCTTTTTCCTTTGATGAAGACCCGATAAAAAAACCGGTTGGGTTACAAAAACCGCTTATCATTAAGACGGAAGTAATAGATATACCAATCGAAAAGATCAATCCTCCAAAAAAATCAACAAAAGGCAGAAAGAGTTTGAAGGAAATGACGGCGAGTGCAGACCTGATAGACGTACCACCTGATGAGATCCTGTTTCTAAAATTATATTACACGATAGGTACTGTTGCGGAAATGTTTAAGGTAAATCAATCGTTGATCCGTTTTTGGGAAAATGAATTTGACATACTCAAACCGAAAAAAAACAGAAAGGGCGACCGGATGTTCCGGCCAGAGGACATTAAAAATCTACAACTAATCCATCATCTCATCAGAGAAAAAAAATATACTTTAGAAGGTGCCAAAGACTTTTTAAAGAATAGCAAAAAGACCGATGAGAAATTTGCTACGATAGAATCGTTAAAGAAGTTGAAAGCTTTTTTGTTAGAGTTGAAGACAAATCTTTAATGGTTAAATAGTTTTATTGCTTAATTGTTGTGAAGATAATAATACTCTGAAGTGCCAACAATTAAACACTCTATCAATGCAACAATTAATTTAAAGCACTCGTTTCTTTCTTGATCTTAATTCCTTTTTCTTCTTTTATCTTAGCCCAGCCGCCTGTTACATTGCGGAGATTATGTACGCCTTGCCTTTTCATTAATGATGCTGCTATCACGCTTCTGTATCCACCACCGCAATGCACATACAAGTTTTGATTTTCTTCAAATTCAGCGATGGATGCAACATCAACCATTTCATCCAAAGGTAAATTGATCGCGTCTTTTACATGGCCCTCTGCAAATTCGGCTTCTCTTCTAACATCCACTACCACCAGGTTTGGATCGTGTGGAATATCCATTGCCAATTCATCGGGTTCTACTTCAATGATCATGTCTACTTTCTCACCCGCAGCTTGCCATGCATCAAAACCGCCGGCTAAATAACCTTCTATTTTTGAAAAGCCTACTCTTGCTAAACGCACTAAACTTTCTTCTTCTTTATCTTTTTCTGTAACTAGCAATAATGTTTTATCGAAGGGCAATATACTTCCTGCCCACTCTGCAAAGCGGCCATCTAAACCAATAAAAATACTTTCAGGAATAAATCCCTGTGTGAAAATATCAACGGGCCTTGTATCTACAATGATCACATCATCGTTTAATTTATTTTTAAATGCTTCAACAGTTAAAGCAATTAATCCTTTTGCTTTGATGGCATCTAAACTATCGTATCCTTCTTTATTGATTTTTGCATTCATAGAAAAATATTTTGGCGCTTCTTCAAGCCCGTCTGTAAGTACTTTTATAAATTCTTCTTTTGATTGTGATTGTAATGCGTAATTGCTTTTCTTTTCTTCACCGATCGTACTAAATGTATTCGGACCTAAATTTTTTCCGCAGCTACTGCCTGCTCCATGCGCAGGATAAACTAATATATCATCTGCCAGGGGCAATATTTTATTTTGAATGGTATCATACATGATACCGGCCAATTCCTCTTTGCTCATGTCGCCACTGCTTAGATCCGGCCTGCCAACATCGCCGACAAATAAAGTATCGCCTGAAAAAATTGCATTGGCTTTTCCTGCTTCATCTTTTAATAAATAACAGCTGCTTTCAATGGTATGTCCGGGTGTATGCAATACCGTAAAGCTTACTTTGCCTAAATTAAAAACTTCGCCGTCTTTTGAAATATGTGCAGGAAAATTGGTTGTTGTTTGCGGACCATAAATAATTGGTGCGCCGGTTTGTTTGCTTAGGTCCAAATGCCCACTTACAAAATCTGCATGAAAATGTGTTTCGAAAATATATTTGATCACTGCTTTTCTTTCTTTAGCCAGTGTAATATATTCTTCAATATCACGCAACGGATCGATGATAGCGGCTTCTCCATTACTTTCAATGTAATAGGCTGCTTCGCTTAAACAGCCAGTATATAATTGTTGGATGTACATCTTACTGTAAAGGTAAAAATAAAAAGCGAATGCTGTTATGGCATCCGCTTTACATATATTTTTTAACGACAATTAATTAACCAGTTCACCAACAAATTTGTTGATCTCTTCAATTCTTTTGTGGTTAACAATGTAGTAGATGAATTTACCATCGCGCTCTGTACTAACGATGCCTGCTTTTCTTAAAATAGCCAGGTGCTGAGAAGCAACAGATTGTTCCAGTTTAAGTCTTACATAGATCTCAGTTACAGTGATCTTTTTTTCCTCGTCAATTAATTTCAATAATTGCTGGCGAAGCTTGTGGTTTAATGCTCTAAGGGTAAGTGCGGCTTTTTTTACATTATAATAATCAACTTTAATAGCAGCCTTCTCTATGGTTGATTTCTCCTCATCTGCAACATCTTGGCTCATGGTTATTATTTTTTGTTATTATATAAGAAGCAAATATATAAAATATGCAAGGAATAAGTAATAGGTTTTATATAAACGGTTATTTTATGGTATTAACGTCAGTTCTAAAACTAAATTGTGTTAATATAGAATTCTTTTATATACGTAGGTTCTGTATAGGCAAGGTCAGAAAAATCGTTTGAAGCAAATTTTTCCTGAGATAACTCACTCATTGCAAGAGGATTAATAGTGGTATTGAGAAACAAGGCAGTAGTATAAGGACAAATAGCCTTCCATTTTTGGCTTCCATTGCCGAAAAAGGCGATCGGTTGTCTCTCTATTAAATCTTTAAAGGATGTTTCATCCAATATAAGTGCCTGAGCAGGTAAAATTGCTTTTAAAGACTGGTCAAACACCGCGGTAAAAACCTCCATTCTTCTGGCATCGATCATTGGACATAGCAAGGTGCGGAGCCCTAACTGCGCTTTTTCGGGTGAGATCAATGCGGATTTTGCCAATACATCAAGCGTTCCTATAGCGATCAGTGGCTTTTTAAGTGCATAACAAAGTCCCTTAGCACTTGCCAACCCAACACGTAATCCTGTATAAGAACCGGGGCCGATCGTTACTGCAATAGCGTCTACCTGAGCAAAACTAATGGCAGCCTTATCTATAACAACCTTTACGGCTACCTGCAAAAAGCCTGCATGGTCTAATTGATTGGTGTTGAATGCCTGTTGCAAAACAATGCCATCTTTCGCGATGCTGACATGAGCCGCTTCTGTTGCAGTATCTATATTAATTATTAAACTCATTGTTTGTTTGGCAAAAATAGGTGGTTGAGAAAAGATATATTTGCATTATAGTAAAAAGATATTAACCATGAGCAAGAAAATAATCAATACAAACAATGCCCCCGCGCCTATCGGGCCTTATAGCCAGGCTGTTAAATCAGGCAATTTCTTATTTTTATCAGGTCAGGTTGCCCTGATTCCCGGAACAACAGATCTGGCTGATAGCAATATTGTGAACGAAACGCACCAGGTAATGAAAAACCTACAAGCTGTTTTAACAGAAGCGGGCATGAATTTTAGTAACGTAATTAAGACAAGTATTTTTTTAAGTGATATGGATCTTTTTGGCCAGGTGAATGAAGTGTATGGCCAATATTTTAGCGGCGATTCTTTTGGCGGATTTCCTGCAAGAGAAACTGTTGCTGTTAAAACTTTACCTAAAAATGCTAATGTAGAAATTAGCATGATCGCAGCTGATTAATTTTTTATGATAAAGAAACCAACAGTCATTATAACGGCGAAAACGCACGACATTCTTCCCGCTACGTTAGAACAGCAGGGATATGAAGTTATCTACGTGCCTTCTATCAGTTATGATGAATTGGGCGAAAAAATTAGTGATGCAACAGGATTGATTGTAACAACAAGATTAAAGATCGATGCCCCCATCTTAGATAAAGCAAAAGACCTCAAATGGATCGGGCGCTTAGGCAGTGGAATGGAATTGATAGATGTGGAATATGCGGAAAGCAAAGGCATTATTTGTGTAAGCAGTCCGGAGGGCAACCGAAACGCAGTAGCAGAGCATGTTCTGGGATTGATCTTAAATTTAATGAATAAGATCAATACAAGTTTTGACGAGGTAAAAGAAGGCAAATGGATCAGGGAAGCAAATCGCGGAACAGAATTAACAGGTAAGACTGTTGGCATTGTTGGTTATGGAAATACAGGAACTGCACTGGCTAAATTGCTTTCTTCTTTCGATGTTACGATAGTTGTGTATGATAAATACAAAGCGGGTTTTGCGAAAGACAATATCAAAGAAGGAACATTAGAACATGTTTGCAAATATGCAGATGTGATCAGCTTTCATGTGCCGCTAACGGAAGAGACGAAATACATGGCGAATGATGAATTCTTTTCGATGCTGGAACAAAAACCTTATTTTATAAATGCCTGCAGGGGCAGGGTTACTAATACAGCAGCGCTGATTTCAGCATTAAAAAATAAAAAGATAGCAGGGGCTGCCTTAGATGTTTTGGAAAACGAAAAACTGGATACTTTAACAGAAATTCAGGGGCAACAACTGGATTTTTTGATCCAACAGCCTAATGTTATTGTAACGCCGCATATAGCAGGCTATAGCCATGAAGCTTTTTATAAAATGAGTACCGTCATTTTGGAGAAGTTGGGCATTTAAATTTTTATTACCTTTGTAACATACAACGCTTTGGAGAAAGTCCGGAGCGTTGTATTTTTTTTCTATTAGTATAAAAGATATTTTATGAGTGGAGCAACGACTAATTACGTAAAAAAAGATACTTACGAAGCGATGAAGCAGGAGCTTCATCACATGAAGAAGATCGAAAGGCCTGCTGCAAGTAAAGCTATTGCCGAAGCACGCGAAAAAGGCGATCTGAAAGAGAATGCAGAATATGATGCAGCCAAAGAAGCACAAGGTATGCTGGAAGCAAAAATTAAATACCTGGAAGGCTTAATTGCTACTGCACGTATTTTAGATGAATCAAATATTGATACAAGTAAAGCTTCTATCTTAACAAAAGTGACCGTTACAAACCTTGGTACAAAAAAACAGGTTACCTACCAGATTGTTTCTGAAAAAGAAGCTGATCTAAAGTTGGGCAAAATATCCGTTACTTCTCCCATTGGCAAAGGCTTATTGGGCAAAGCGATCGGTGATGTTGTTGATGTGATCGTTCCTGCAGGAACACTTAAGTTTAAGGTTGAAAATATTACGGTATAAACATTTCTGATGTCTGATTATGATTGCTGATAGCAAGCAAATTCCTCAAAGTGTATAAAATCATATATCAGCAATCCTAAATCAGCTATTGCCACATGACCATCTTTTCAAAAATAATTGCCGGCGAAATTCCTTCTTATAAAATTGCGGAGAATGAAAAATTCTTTGCCTTTTTAGATATTTTTCCTTTGGTAAAAGGCCATGTATTGGTTGTTCCGAAAATTGAAGTAGATAAATTATTTGATGTGCCCGATAATTATTTAGCTGAACTATTGCTTTTCGCAAAGCCGATTGCACATGCTATTGAACAATCTTTTGATTGCAATCGTTGTGGTGTTTCTGTGATCGGTTTAGAAGTACCGCATGCGCATATACATTTGATGCCGATCAATAGCGCCAATGATATTAATTTCACAAATGAAAAATTGAAATTGGGTGCGGATGAATTGAGAGCAATACAGCAAAAAATTATTGCTCATTTAGTTTAGCCTGCATTTAAACGAAAACCGATACCATGTATCGTTTCCAGAACAACATCAGGATCTGCCTTAAAATGTTTACGTAGTTTGGTAATGAATACATCCATACTTCTTCCTAAAAAATAATCGTCTTTTCCCCAAACATTTAATAATACTTCTTCGCGTTTTAATATTTTATTAATGTGCTGTGCAAAAAACCTGAGCAGGTCAGCTTCTCTTTGTGTGAGTGATATTATTTCGTTGTCAACATATATTTTCATTTCGGTATACGCAAACCGGAGCTTGCCGATCTGGTATTCTTCCAGTACATCTGATTGTAATTTTTTAGAGCGGCGTAAAAAAACATTTATTCTTAGCACCAGTTCTTTTATGCTGAATGGTTTTGTAATATAATCATCAGCACCGGTGTTGAATCCTTTAATACGGTCCTCCTCTAAACTTTTTGCCGTAATAAATATGATGGGAATCATATCGCTTTCAACGCGTATTTTTTTTGCTAAGGCAAAGCCATCGCGCAAAGGCATATTTACGTCTAATAAACAAATATCAAAATCATTTTTTTGAAATTGCTGCCATGCGGCTTCGCCGTCAGAAGCATGTATTACTTCAAACCCTTCATCCTGCAAATTGTCTTTTATCACAAACGCAAGGTTGCGGTCGTCTTCTGCCAGTAAAATCTTTCCCCTGCTCATTAAATATAATTTTTAGGTATTTTAATTATAAAGACGCTTCCTTCTCCTAATGTGCTGTCTACTTCAATTTCACCAAAGTGCGCGTCAATTATTTTTTTAACAAAATGCAATCCTAAACCAAAACCCTTATTCTGATGAAGGTTTCCATCAGTTACACGATAAAAACGTTCAAATATTTTCTTCTGATCTTCCTTAGGTATCCCGATGCCATTGTCTTTTACGGCAATATGAAAATAATTTTCTTTTCTATACGTGCTGATCTCTATCACCGGTTTCTGTGCATATTTGATCGCATTCTCTATCAAATTAATGATCACTAAAAACAAATGCGATTTATCTGCATAAACGACCGGCTCGGTGGTAATAAAAGATGTATGAATCACCACATTTTTCTCTTCTATCAAAGGCTGCATATCATTGATAGCATTTTTTATCAGGTCGTTGGCATCAAATTTTTCCTTTACCAATTGCAAATTGCGTTGCTCTGTAAACGCGATCTCTAATAAGCGCTGTACCTGGTGCTGCAAGTGAACAGTTTGTTCTGTAATGATCCCTGCGTATTTGCTAAGCTTCTCCGGGTTCTGTGTAATGTTTGGTTGCTGCAGTACATCACCCGCAATTTTTATTACAGATAACGGCGTTTTAAATTCATGCGTAAAATTATTTACAAAATCTTTCTGTATCTCATTCAGAAATTTTTGTCTGTACAGATAAAAAACGCTTGCGCCAAAACAGATCAATACGATCAGCAATGTACTGCTCGTCACAATCCAGAAAAACATCTGCTGAATAATGTACTGACTCCTATGCGGAAAGTACATGATCACATACGGATAGTTTCTTTCAAAAACAGGAATATCATGGTTAACCGATAAATGATACGCATCGGGCAGATCAATATATTTTTCAATCACGTATTGCTGTGTTGTATTATCAAAGAGCGCTACTTTACAATCTGTAAAAATGCCAAAATCTACCAACTCGTTACTTAAGTTCTTTAACAGCGTATCCATGTTAATGGCATGATCTACCTTAATAAGATAAGCATCATTGCTCGGGTTCTCTATCAGTTTTTCAACACCTACCGGCTCGTGTGTAAGCGGCATATCTTCATATAAACCTCTTATACTTTTTGAGATATTGATGTTGAATTGCTTTGCTTCAAAAAAATATACTTTCTGCAGCCATACCAATTGTACCGTAATAATTAACGCAACAAGTAGCGTACTTATCAATATAACTAATCGCAACGCTTTAGAACGGATAACCATACTCATATTCGTACAAAGGTTTTTTTTAATTTACTATAATGCTGTTAATTGATGTTAACCGAAAGTTAAGGCTACGCTAAATACTCAACGCCGAACGCTTAACGCAAATACAGACATTTGCTTTATGCATGTAGCATTCAGCGTCCAGCCTACTTCACTCTGCCGGGGTTATTTTTTATAAAATCATCCCAACCTTTTAGTTTTTTCGAAGAAGCCGGACCTAATATGGCATTGAATTGAAAATGATGGCAAACAGCAACGGCCAATGCATCCGATGCATCTAAATATTGAGGGTCATCCGAAAATTCTAATAAACGTTTCAGCATTTGCAATACCTGTTCTTTATTAGCATTACCATTTCCGGTGATGGATTGTTTTATTTTTTTAGGAGAATACTCTGTCACTTCTAAGCCATGTCTCATCGCTGCGGCAATGGCAACGCCTTGGGCACGGCCAAGCTTTAGCATACTCTGTACATTCTTACCAAAAAAAGGTGCTTCAATGGCAAAAACATCGGGCTTATGTTTTATTACAAGGCCACTAACGGTATTGTATATAAGTTGTAATTTTTTATAGGTATCATCAATTTTGCCGGGCTTTAAAACGCCCATATCTATCAATCGCATGCTACTACCGCTTACTTCTATCAATCCATAACCCATCACAACGGTCCCCGGATCAATACCCAAAATGATAGTCGATTTTTTTTGCAATTTTTTTGGTTTAATATTAAGCGTGATATTTACCGTATAATGCCGTTCGCTACACTTACCGGTTATTCCACATATAAAAATAACAAAAACCTGTTTGAATAAAAGTATTAAAATATTAATCAACTATTTTTTGATACCGGTGTTATTTATTGTACTATCGTGGAGTTTATATCAACAGATCATTCACCAAGACGATCTGGCCTATCGCTGGCGACAAATTAAAAACAGCTGGCAGGATTGGCGTTTATGGTTAGTTCTTTTTTTATTGTTCGTTAACTGGGGACTGGAAGCAAGAAAATGGCAAATATTAGTGGGCCGTATCCAACGGTTCTCTTTTTTAAAAGCTTTTAAATCTGTACTATCAGGTTGTAGAGTTACGATGCTTACGCCAAACCGCGTAGGTGAATATGGAGGTAGGATTTTGTATGTAGATGAAGGCAACCGCATCAAAGCTATTTCATTGACTATTGTTGGTAGCATTAGTCAGTTAGTAGTTACCATGATAATGGGCTGTTTAGGATTGATCACTTTAAGGTTCTTTTCACACAATAATGACAATGCTTTAAATGTTTTACCAGACTTTTGGAGTAGCATATTGATATACTTAAGTCTGGGGGTTACTTTTTTTTTGTTATTATTCTATTTACGGCTTGGCTGGATAGTAAAATTAATAGAGAAAATACCTGCTTTACAGAAAGCAGTACAGCATATTTCGGTATTAGATGAGTTTGATGGCAAACAATTGGCGCGTATTTTGTCTTTATCCTTTATAAGATACTCAGTTTTTGTTTGTCAATATATGCTGCTATTAAAAGTAATGCAGGTAGAGATCGGAGGTTTGATATGTTTTTGGTTGATATCAGTGTTCTATTTAGTGATGGCCATAGCGCCTACGCTTGGTTTTATAGAATTACCGATAAGGGCAAAAGCAAGTTGGGAAATTTTAAAATTTTATACCACTAACCAGTTGGGAGTTGGTACAGCAGCATTGGGTATTTGGCTTATAAATTTAGTAATCCCGGCTATAATTGGCGGGTTATTGATTTTAAGTGTTAAAATTGTAAAAGAAAAATGAGGAATATTTTAAAATCTACTTTTTTATTGATCGTGTTTTGCAGTTTCACGCAAGGGCCTGCCCCTTCTTTTGATTTTTGCTCTATTAAGAATACAGCTTTTAATCCGGGTGAAGTGCTTACTATGAAAGTTTTCTATAACACATTAGGTGCTTATATCGGTGCGGGCGAAGCAACTTTTACAACAAGCTTAGACAGATACAATGGCAAACCTGTTTACCACTGCGTAGGAGAAGGAAAATCATATTCATTTTTCGATGGTTTTTTTAAAGTGCGGGACCGGTACGAAAGCTATATTGATACTTCCACAATGTTGCCACTTAAATTTATTCGTAATGTAAGTGAAGGCAGCACGACCATCTATAACAATGTAACGTTTAACGAGGCTGCAGGCACTGCCATAAGCACACATGGCGTTTTTAAAACCTCTAATTGCATACAAGATGTTGTAAGTGCCATTTATGGTTTACGCAATATTGATTTCAATACTTATAAACCAAATGATAAGATCCCTTTTGATATGTTCTTAGATGATCAGGTATACCATATGTACATACGCTATATGGGTAAAGAGATCGTTAGGACCAAATTTGGCCGTTTCCATGCTATCCGTTTTAAACCTTTACTAATCAAAGGCACCATGTTCACTGATGGAGAAAAAATGAATGCCTGGGTAAGCGATGATCCTAATCACGTATTGCTTAGAGTTGAAACGCCGATCGTTGTGGGTAATGTTAAGGTAGATATGATAGGATATAAAAACTTACGTTATCCACTATCATCACAAATAAAAGATTAGATATCCGCCAATTTAAAAGTTTCCTTTACACGAATGCCTTTTTCTGTTAATTGAAGGGTACAACATTCAATGATTGGATCATGCTCAAAGAACAAAATATAGCCGTTCTGTTCTGCTTCCGATAAAAATATTTTCTTCTCGCTTAGTGTCTTCATGGGAAACATATCGTAAGCCATCACATAAGGCAAAGGAATATGTGCCGGAGATGGCAAAAGATCTGCCACAAAAACAATCGTTTTACCTTCATACTGAATGACCGGCAACATCATAGCATCCGTATGGCCATTTACAATCTTATACGATAAGGCAGGAATGATTGAAGAATCCATGGTCTCCATCCCATTTACCATTACCCATTTATCATTTACCATTTTCAGCTGTCCGCTTTCCTGTATCGGTAAAATATTTTCTTTTAGGAAAGATGCTTTTTCTCGTTCATTTGGATTGATGGCCCAGTTCCAATGTTGTTGATTACTCCAATAGGTAGCGTTTTTAAATGCAGGCACTAATTTATCCTCTTGCTTAATAATAGCGCCTCCGCAATGATCAAAATGAAGATGCGTTAAAATCACATCTGTAATATCATCTTTAGTAAATCCATTTGCTGCTAAAGATTTTTCCAGGCTATCATCACCATTTAAATAATACCGATCGAAGAATTTTGCATCCTGCTTATCACCCATTCCTGTATCAATCAAAATAAGTTTATCGCCTTCTTCGATCAATAAACAACGCATCGCCCAGTTGCACATATTGTTTTCATCTGCAGGATTTAATTTGTTCCACATGCTCTTTGGCACCACACCAAACATAGCGCCGCCATCTAATTTAAAATGTCCGGCATTGATGGTATACAAATTCATTATAAAGCAGCTTGAAGTTTAGGCTCTTTCCACAAAGAATAAAACAAGATGAATAATGCAATAATAAAATATGCCATTAAAGACAAAACGGCACTGCGCATACCACCGGTTATTTCTGTTACAATACCGAATGTTGCCGTCCCGATCACTGTTCCTACTTTATCACACACATCATAAAAACTAAAGTAAGAAGCGGTATCTTTTGTAGGTGGCATTAATTTAGAATATGTAGAACGGCTCAAGGATTGTATACCACCCATTACCAAACCTACCGTTGCAGCTACTATATAAAACGAGAACTGAGAGTAAACAAAATAAGAAGCAATACAAATGCCGATCCATATCAATACACCACCGATCAGCACTTTTATATTGCCGATCTTCTTAGAAAAATAAGAGAACAAATAAGAGCCGCCGATAGCGACGATCTGAATAATCAGTATTGTCATCATTAATTTTCCCGTGTTGCTTGCATCTGTTTCTTTATTGCCTGTGTTAGGAAAAATTTCTTCTTTGGCAAATATCGCTGCTGAATACATTACTGTTTCCACACCCATTCCAAAAAAGAAGAAGGCCAGTAGAAAACGTTTTAATGTTGGCTGATGTTTTACTTCGTTCCAAACTTTTCGCAACTCTTCGTAGCCCTTGGTTAAAAAATTATGGCTCTTTGAAACTGGATTCGGTTCTGTCTTAGGTAAAGTAAAAAAAGTGATCTGCGCAAAAGCTGCCCACCATACTCCCGTTAAGAAAAACGATATCTGCGATGCCTTGCCTGCTGTTGCAATCCCAAACATATCATGCTTGGTTACCATTATCAAACAAAATAATAATAATATTACACTACCCACATAACCTAATGCAAAACCTTTAGCACTCACATTATCCTGGTCTTCTACAGAAGCGATCTCCGGTAAATACGCATTGTAAAAAACAAGGCTGCCACCATATCCTATCGATGCTAAAACAAAAAGCGCAATACCTAACTGTGGATTATCGGGCGTAAAATAATACATCGCGCAGCAACTAAATGCTCCTAAATAACAAAAGAACTGCATGAACCTTTTTTTACTGCCGAATGAATCTGCAATAGATGATAACAACGGGGATATCAATGACACAAACAAAAATGAAAAGGCAACTGCGTAATTATACAATGCAGAAGGCTCATTAAAAGTCCTTCCTAAAAAAACGATGCTTTTGCCCGAAGTAACGCCTTCGTAATAAGCAGGAAAAATTGATGAGGTAATTACCAGTGAGTAAACAGAGTTTGCCCAATCGTACATACTCCAACCATTGATAACTTTTTTAGAAGCTGTTTGCATGTTGTTATTTTAAATGATACGTTCCAAAGGTATTTCACGCAAAGAAATCATAAGGAGCAAAGCCGCAAAGTTCAACCTTAGCGACTTGCGCCTTTGCGTGAAACTAATTAATGATCCCGCGACTGATCAATATCAAAACAATGATACCCAATATAATTCTATAGATGCCAAAAACTTTAAAGCCATGCTTTTGCAAATACGTAATGAAAAATTTAATGGCCAACATCGCAACAATAAATGCAATGATATTTCCTTCAGCTAAAAATAGCAGGTTCTGTTTATCTTTAAGAATTTCAGGATTTGT